>DASQMK010000433.1:0-7232 GCA_035645575.1 Metabacillus sp. | reverse complement strand
CATAGTTACCTAAAAACTCAAGTGTTCTACCAGTTAAGTCAGGTGTAGAAGGATCAATAGCAGCATCCTTTGCATTTTCTAAGGGGATTAGGGTAAGAAGCTCTAAGTCAGTGTTTTTTTCAAAAGCACCCCAACCACCATCAGCATTTTGCATCGAGAGGAGGTAGGTTACACCTCTATACCAAGCATCACGTACCATTTTATTTGATCTAGCTGTACGGGTTATTGCACGTAGTGCTGCAGCAGTATCGTCATTATCAGGGTTCATCGAATTATTATGTGAAAACCCCCATCCACCGGGAGGAATATTCGGATTATGAATTTTCCAATCTCCTTTTTTGGTATGCTGTTTTGATAATAGATAAAATGTAGTTTGATGAATCATATCTTCTTGCTCAGAGCCATTCGCTTCTTGTATGGCATAACTAAGTAAGGCTGTATCCCATACAGTAGATGTAGAGTTTTCTAGGTGAATACCATTACAAGATGTAGAAATTAATTGTTTTAAACCATTAATAGCATTTACTATTGTAGGGGAAGTTTTGCTATACCCAAGAGAAAGGAGGGCAAAAATCATAAAAAAAGTACCACTTGCATAGCTGTATAAAGTACCATCATGCTCGATTCTTTTTAACATATACCTTTCAGCCCGTTGATAGCCTAAACGGTGTAAATATTCCGGTAGCGTTAATAGTTTTTGCATATAGTTCATATACATTGAATGAGAGCGAGAATCATTATGATAGTAATGAGAAGAAGGTTGTTTGAACAAGTGGTTGATCATAGGCGTATAAGCGGATTTTATAGTGAAATTTTTATTTGCCGCAATTATCATAGGGATAAAGTGAATTCTAGCATAAATGCTAAATTGGTAGAAGTTAAAAGGGAATGATTTTGGGATTAGTAAAAACGTCATCGGTATATAAAATAGTGTTGGCCATGGATAAAGTCCGTTTACGGCAAGCATCCATTTTGTCATAAAATGAGCATTGCTTAACCCTCCTTTTTCTAAAATAAAATGTTCAGCTTTTTTTAATGCAGGATGATTTTGTGTTAAAAATCCGGAGAATAATAACGCACAGTAAGCTTGGATGGTTACTGATAGATGACCACCTTTTTCATCAGGATAAGCTTTCCAGGTTCCTTCATCTGTTTGGGTTGAAAGTAACCGTTCCGTCAACTCCTTTATTAGATGTTCTTCATCTTTTATGTCGAGAGATCTGAGCGTGATAATCATAAAGGCATCAGTCATTAATCCACCTTCAAAACAAAATCTCCAAGATCCATCACTTTTTTGAGTTTTTTTCAATTTTTCAAGTATAGAAAAAATAAATTGATCAATCTGGTTGTTCGTAAACATGTTTATTCTTCACCTCATCATAGGCTATGCTGAGAATAATTTGTATATGTTTGCTAAAAATGAAGATGAATCGTAATGTAAATAGTATGCAGTTTTAAGCTTTATTACTTTTAAAATAACATTTTGAATCTTTTTAGAAAACGAATCCATTACTCTAAAAAATAGTTCTTCTGCATAGATTGGCATTTTAAAAAGAATTAGATAGAATAGAACATATGAATGTGAAAGGTGGATTTGTTTTGATACATAAAACATGGCAAGAAACGAAGGCAATAAAAAAAGTAAAATGCGTTCATACAAACGCAGCAAAATACATGGTTGACCGTGCTTTAACCGCTGGTAAAGAGTATGATGTTCAAAATGAGACAGAAGAATTTTATTTTGTTATCGACAATACTGGCAAGGTTGGCGGTTTCTATAAAGAATATTTTGAAGTTGTGGCTAATTAATCATGAAGAAAGGAATGGAGCTACGTGTCCATTCCTTTTTATATGTTTATTTTTAATGTGAATCCACGATAATTTGACATCCTTGTTTTTATTATTATACTTGATAATGATAATTAAAGTAGGGAGGAACCCCTGTATTGAATTCAAAAGCTAAAATAATCCTTCATCCAGTGAGAATGAAAATAGTTCAAACATTAATAGGAAAAAAAGAGTTAAATGTTCAGCAAATACAAGCCAGATTAAAAGAAGTTCCTCAAGCCACTTTATATCGCCATCTTAATAAGCTTTTAGAAGCTGAGGTCATAAAAGTAGTAAAGGAAAACCAAATTCGTGGAACAGTAGAAAAAATTTATTCTTTAAATGAACAAGAGCAATCAAACATAGAAGACCTTCAAAAATTAAGCAGGGATGAACATTTAAATTTATTTTTAACTTTTATGACACATGTGTTAGGTCAATATGAAGCGTATTTACAACAAGATGAAATTAATTTAGTTAAAGATGGGGTTAGCTTTAGACAAGCTATGATCTATTTATCGGATGAAGAACGTCAAGAATTTATCACTGAACTTTCACAAGTTTTTATGAAAGTAATAGAAAATGAACCAACTAGTGAGAGAAGGGCCCTCAATATTTCTACTATTATGATTCCTGATCCAAAAAAATAGTTTTATCTCTCAAAAAATTTCACTTATAATAAAATAACATGATATCTATACTTTTATTTAAGGCCAGTAAGAAGGGAAAATGACATTATGAGTGAACAAACGTATATTATCAGAGATGCAACTTTAGAAGATCTTCAAAAAATTGTTGATATTTATAACACGTCCATACCTGGTAAACTTGCAACAGCAGATTTAGAAGAGGTAACGGTTGAAAGCAGATTAAATTGGTTTCATGAACATAACCCGCATCATAGACCTTTGTGGGTTATAGAAGAAGATGGTGTTATTGTAGGTTGGTTAAGCTTTCAGTCATTTTATGGGCGGCCAGCATATGATGCAACGGCAGAGGTTAGTATTTATCTTGATCCATCTGTACATGGAAAAGGGTATGCTCGTGTTTTAATGAATAAAGCTATTTCTGAATGTCCAAAGCTAGAGATTAAAACATTACTAGCATTTGTGTTTGGACATAATGCACCAAGTATTAAACTTTTTGAACACTATCAATTTGATAGATGGGCACATCTTCCGAAAATAGCAAATATGGATGGCGTGGAAAGGGATTTGGTTATTTTAGGTAAAAGAGTTGTTGATTAAGGTTTCTAAAGGGCAAAATTAGTTAAATAAGAAAAAGAAATATGTTAAAAAGGATACAAGTGTTCATTTTGTATCCTTTTTTATCTATTAGAAAGGAATTCACCATTTACCTGGTTTAAGAAAATATATACGAATAGTTAAGCAGTTAAAACAAATACTTCATATAGTATAGAAAATGTTAAAGTAAAGAGAAGGTGGATTCATGAGATACGTTTTATTGACTCATAATGATCTAGATGGTGTTAGTTGTGGGATTCTTGCAAAACTGGCATTTGGTGAACATGCAGATGTACACTACCATTCAGTGAATAGCCTTGATTATCATGTAGAACACATGATGAAAGAGCAAAGTGAAACTAAGGAAACAAATAAAATATACATAACTGATTTATCTGTTAACAAAGAAAATGAAGCGAGACTAAAGAAATTTGTTCAAAGCGGCGGGCTTGTTCAGTTAATTGATCACCATAAAACAGCATTGCATTTTAATGAATATGATTGGGGTTATGTAAAGGTTGAAGAATCAGAAGGTATGCTGGCTTCTGCAACCTCATTATTTTACCATCACCTCCATGAACATAACTTACTTGAAAAACAACCGGCCATAAGTGAATACGTTGAATTGGTAAGACAATATGATACATGGGAATGGGAAAGAAAAGAAAACATGAAAGCCAAGCGTTTAAATGATCTTTTCTTTTTGCAATCGATTGATGAGTTTGAACAAAGTATGATCGAAAGACTTTCTAATCAAGAGCATTTTTCTTTTAATGAGTTTGAAGAAAAATTGTTAGATATTGAAGAGAGGAAAACAGAGCGTTATATTAAAAGGAAAAAGAGAGAATTAGTACAAGCTTTTATAGGTGACAAATGTATTGGAATTGTTCATGCAGAATCATATCATTCAGAATTAGGGAATGAATTAGGAAAGGAACATCCTCATCTTGATTGTATTTCCATCATTAATATGGGGAATAAAAAAATGGGATTTCGAACGATTCATGATGATATTGATGTATCCGAAATTGCTTCACAATATGGTGGAGGAGGACATGCTAAAGCAGCAGGTTGCTCACTAACACAAGATGCATATAAAGAGTTTATTGAAAAAACGTTCTCAATAAAACCATTAAGAATTGATAGTCCTCATAATAAAATGAATATGAAACAGCATTGTTCACTATATGAAAACTATGAGAAAGATCAATATTTATTATATAAGGACAAAGAAGACGTTTGGAAAGTTGAAAAAAATCATCGACTGCTATCAGATCACTTTACTTCATATGAAGAAGCAGAAAGATATATAAAAAGGTCATTCTCTGTGTTTCTCTCAAAGGACGAAAAACTTATTCATTATTTAATCGATTCCTACGATCCAAAAAAAATCGATAAAAGATAAAAAGCAAAGCGAATTTTCGCTTTGCTTTTTATACTATCATCGATAGTATAAAAAACTAAGGCTTTCGCCATAAAGAGATCTCGATAAGCCAGCTTTTTTCTAAAAAAGAATTGTTATGAAGCACTCGAATCCAATTGAGTTACTTCTGAGCAATGAACTAAGATGATTTCATCTAAAACCGAGCCCAATTTTTTGAGTTCATAATAGCCGCTTGCATAAGAATAAAAAATCTCATATCGCTCATTGTTGTAGATGACAATGTTCAAAAATAATCCCCCAATTCCTTTCATTAACTATGTATCCTCTTTATACCCGATTGCCTAGAGTGTAAAACTGTCTTATAGACCTATTTAAGGTTTGTGTAATTTTTAATCAACCACAATATAGGCAACCATAGGGACACTATGACCTTCATGCGAGTGTGTATCACAAATTAGGCGGTATGTTCCTTCTTCTTTAAAATGAAGAGGAATCACAGTTTCTTCACCTTTTTTAACAGTACCTTTGATATTTGTTCCTTCAATGTAAAAAGGATGTTCATCCCCATTTACGCCAAAAATCTCTAATGTAACATCCTGATTCTTTGGAATGACAATAGTACCAGGATCCCATCGATAAGCCTCTATTTTTTTTCCATCAGCTGTTGTCGTTGAAAATTCTGCAGTAATCATATTAAATGACATATCATGATTTGATCTTTGACTACTTTGAAAAGTTGGTGCTGCTTTGTTTGTAAAAAAATATAAACTTCCCATTAAAATGGCAGCCACGACAAAAAACAGCCATTTTTTACGAATGAATACGAACCTCATTATTTTCCCCCCTTAAAGCATGTCTACATTATTTATATGAAGGGAAAGGTGGAAACTTGTCTAAATTTTTCTTTGCTTTTTAATTTCCAATAATTACGTGCAATTGGATGTAATTTCCTCTTTCAATTTATTTTTATCTATGGTATATTAATTGAGCGATGAGCTGAATTGTGTAAGTCGAATAACATGCCGAAAGGCTAAATGCACGATGTGGCGTGCAGTTTTCGCCTCAATACGCAAAGACGTCTTTTATAGACGTCTTTTTATTTTGCTTTTTTTATGGTAACATGAAACATTCTACCGTCTATCATAAGCTAAAATTAGTAAGCGGATAAGAAAGAGAGGTAGTTTTGTGAAACAATCTATTTTATTTATTGGAGCAGGCCGAATGTCAGAGGCGATTATAGCTGGAATAACAGCAAACAGTTATGAGCAAGTTAACTCCATCTATGTTGCCAATCAGAAAAATATCGACAGAGTTCACGAACTGGCTATTAAATATCAAGTTCAACCTATTGAGAAGCTAGAAGACATGGTAGAGAAGGTAAACATGATCGTACTAGCGATGCCGCCTTCAGAACATGAGGTGGTTTTGAGAAAACTAAAGCCTTTCATTACCTCACAGTTTGTAGTAACAGTTGCAGCAGGAATTAGTCCTTCATACATGGAGACATTTCTTCCAAAAGGTACGGCTGTAGGCTGGATAATGCCGAATACAGCTGCAATGGTCGGACATTCGATTTCTTTATATACATATGGAACATCAGTAAGTGAACGACATCATTCACAAATGGAGTTACTGGTCAACTCAATTGGAACCTCACAGTACTGTACAGAAGATGAAATTCATGATTTAACAGCGGTAACAGGCAGTGCACCTGCTTTTCTTTACCTTTTTGTTGAATCTTTAATTGAGCAAACAGAAAAATTCGGTGTGTCAAAGGAAACCGCAGAAAAATTGGTCAAAGAAATGGTGATTGGATCTGCTGAAATGCTCAAAGGAAATATGACTCCAAAGGAATTAAGGGAGCAGGTAACAACACCAGGAGGAGCAACAGAAGAAGGAATAAATGTATTAAGGAACAGACATTTTCAAGAGATCCTTCAAGAGGCTGTTGTTGCAACAAATAGGAAAGCAAAAGGAAAAATATAAAAGCAAAAATCCCATGTTTTAATCATGGGATTTTCTTTATAAGTTGTTGATTATGAATTATTCCTTTTTCTTGCTTACAGCAGAAAAGTTTTCCAAAACAGGTAATGTACGCTCGTCTTCAACCATTGCGTGTCCACATAAAGGACAATCCGGTTTTTCGTTTGATTTAAAATTATCTCGCATCCAACCATTACAATCATTTGAATCACAAGTCCATATTTTTAAGTTAACCTCTGGTGGCTTTTCGACTTGTTGTTGAAATCTCATATCAACACATCCTTCAGTAAGGAGATTTAGTACTACATATATTATACACATATTTTCAAACAATATGTATAACTGTTAACTAATTCCTTTTGAATTGCTAAAGAATTAAGCTTTGTCTGACATGCTTTACAAATTGTAAAGCGGCCAGACTATTGAGTTTTTATTCAATTTCTTTTAGTTCTGAAACTTTTACCTGTGTTCTTTCTTCAAGTGGTCCTCTAAGATGACATGTTACCATCTCTTGATCCTCAAGTAATTCGTCAATCCAAACAGAAGCACCATTGTACATGACTTTTATGTCTGCAGAAGATGATAGAATTTGCTTTACACGATTTATATCCACCTAAAAAACCTCCTAAAATTAATCATTTTATTTTTGTCTGTATTCATCACTTTTATGCAAACGGAGGAAAACATGATCTTTCATTCCATTATTTTTTATTCCACTCTTAACAAGTAAGACCCCCACCTCAAGCTTCTGAGTTTACAAAGAAGGTAGGTGGGGGCCAACTTACCCGTAAAGG
>DASQMK010000432.1:0-2720 GCA_035645575.1 Metabacillus sp. | reverse complement strand
TTTTGATTGAGCATTCATTTGCGGGATGGCGATCCCTATGATAATCACCACTATCCCTATTACTTGAATCCATGTCACATTTTCATGGAGGATAAGGACCGAGGCAATAATAGCTGTTGGTAATTCTGCTGCACCTAAAATGGTTGCGAGTCCTTCACCAATCTTGGGTGTTCTGATTGAAAACAATAGAACAGGTAATAACACCCCAAAGAACCCTAGTAAACTTCCATACTTCCATAATCCCTCTTCAAAAGCTCCGTTAACGATAAACTCAGGTGATATAACAATGAAAAGGAAGATCAGTGCACCGAATGACATAAAGAAGCTTCTAGTTAGAGAATGCAACTGGGTCGCAATTCTGCCGCTGACAAATATAAATAATGCGAAAGAAAAAGCCGCCAATAACCCAAAAATAAGGCCATTTAGTGTATATCCCTCTAATGGTCCTAAAAAAACTCCTCCAGCGAGCAGGGTTCCTAGAAACAACACTAGAATGGAAATGAGCTTAGGTATAGTTGGAAATCTTCGATTCGCAATGGCTTCAATTAATATACCCATCCAAGTAAATTGGAATAAAAGAATAACAGCAAGTGAGGCTGGAATTGTTTCAAGGGACTTTCCGTATAACAATCCTGTTAAGCTTGTTGTTATTCCAGCAATACTTAAGTAAGCTACATCCTTTAAGGAGAATGCTTTTTTCATAATTAAAAACGGAATTAAGACAAAGATAAATCCAAATAAATACTGGCTTCCTATTACTTCAGAAACTGTGAAGCCTTGTTGGTAGGCGAGCTTAACAATAACCGATAGAACACCATAACTGCATGCTCCTAAAAAAACGTAAAAGGAATATTTTAATGATGCTAACATAAGAAGTCTCCTTAACTAAATTTAAGACGGCAAAAATTTTAATCCAACTGTCGCGGATATAATCATAGCAATAAACAAAACGCGTTTCCATCCGGCAGGTTCTTTTAAAAAGAGTATCCCAAAGAGTGTGCTGCCAACTGTGCCAATTCCTGTCCAAACAGCATAGGCTGTACCCATTGAAATGGTTTCTAAAGCTAAAGTTAACAATAAAAAGCTCGTGCCAAACCCTAACAGAAGAAATAGTCCATTCATAAGGTTCTTTTGCTCATTAAAACGTGCAATTGCCGCAACACCAGCAACTTCACAGAGACCAGCTAAAATAAGAAATAACCAATCCATCTTACTTCTCTCCTTTCACAGGCAGACCTTGTTCGGACGTGACCATTTTCAGACCAACAACTCCAATAATAAGGATCGTGCATAATATAAGTTTTAACCAGTCTACCTCATGTGAAAAAAGGACGAGTTCGGTAATGACTGTACCGGCTGCACCCAATCCTGTAAAAACAGCATAAACTGTACTGATCGGAAGCTTTTTCGTTGCAGTTATTAATAAATAAAAACTAACGAAAATACAAACCGCTGTGCCAATCCACTCTAAAGCAGTTGATGCATGCTTCAACCCTGTTACCCAGCTAACTTCAAAAAATGTTGATATATAGACAAGAAACCAATACTTATTCATTTTCATTTATTTCCTCCTTTTGAACAGAAATGCCTCTCCAAAAAATTTTCCAGCATGCATTAAGCCTCCTTTGGAATCGATCTGTTCCACTATAAAGAAGTTCAATTTGTATCGAATCAATGAGACCAATAAAGGAAATGACCACTTCACCAACTGCTTCTGTAAAAATAGTTTGATGCTTCTCAAGGTACTGAAGAAAGAGAAGCTCGATTTCATCGTAAAAGTGATACACCTTTTTCATCATTTGTTCATGCAAATGGGTAGGTGGGAGAAAGCCATTTCGTAATAAAAACTTCATGGATGCATGCGTCTCGTATCGATTGCCATAATTCGTTAAAAATTGAAAGAGCTTATCATGTAAAGATAATGTTGAATGACTAGATAAATAGTCTTGTATATATTGTTTTTCATCCTTGATCACATCTTCTAAGATTGTTAAATATAGTTCGTCTTTATTCGCAAAATGTGCATAGATCGATTGTTTTTTAATTCCAACATCATTGGCAATGGAAGCGAGAGATGTGCCATCATAGCCATTTTGTGCAAATTGAATTAATCCAGCATGTTTAATGTTAGTTGCAGACATGTTATCAACCTTCCTTACGTTCGTCAGTCTAAAGTATAAATCCTCCCTTTCAAAGAGTCAATTAATTGATAGTAGATAAGTAGGATTTGTTTCAAAATACTGACATTGCTTTTTTAAGGAATCGCTTGTTATGCTATTTAGGAAAGATAAGAACAATAAGTATAGGAGCAGCATCATGAAAAAATTCTACCTTAAGTATGTTCTGATTGCTTTCGTCATATGCTCATTTATATTGCCGGAACAGATGAAGGCTGAGGCTCCAGATAACATGGAAAATAAAGATTTAAAGCTCTTTAGCAAAGCTGCTGTTTTGGTTGATGCAGTGTCAGGACAAATTCTTTATGAAAAAAATAGTAAAGAAAAGCTCCCGCCAGCAAGTATAACGAAAATTGCAACAGCCATTTTTGCAATTGAAAAAGGGAATATAAATGATCTTGTGACTGTTAGTGAAAACGCAAGAAATGTAGAAGGAACTCGAGTTTACTTAGAAATAGGTGAGCAGGTTCCATTAAAAAAGTTAATTCAAGGCTTAGTTATTAATTCAGGAAATGATGCAGGAGTTGCGATTGCTGAACATCT
>DASQMK010000431.1:0-6742 GCA_035645575.1 Metabacillus sp. | reverse complement strand
AAACTATGAAAAGCTAACAGTTGGTGAACAAAAACGAACAGTTGTTGAGCTATTAGAAAGGGTAGGGCTAAGTGAAACGGATTTAAAAAAATATCCATACCAGTTTAGTGGTGGCCAATTACAGAGGGTTAACATTGCCAGAGCAATCTCACTGAAGCCAAAGTTGATTGTCTTAGATGAATCTGTGAGTAGTCTTGACATGGTTAATCAAACTCTTATTTTGGATTTATTAAGTGAATTAAAAAAAGACTTAGGGTTATCTTATTTCTTTATCACGCATGATATTAAAGCGGCGTATACGATTAGTGATTCATTAGGTATCCTTGAACATGGAGAACTGGTTAAGCTATACGATTCGAAAGATCACTTTTTTACATCAGAACATCCAGAAGTAAAGGAGATGAGGGATTCCATTCTTGCGGAGCATCCACGTCATCGTTCGGTTAGAGCAAGATAAATATTCCATGTAGTAGCATTAAAATAATACATTGGACTCAGAGGCTTATTTAGTTAGGGATACATTACTTAATTTCATTTTTTACAATTACACGAAGTTTTGCCAGTGACCTTCATCTACCTCCAAAATAAGCTAAAAATTACTACGTCTCAAAACCTTGCTAATAAAGGACTGAGGCGTTTTTTTATGTCTTGAACTCGTGATAAGGAACATTATCCGAACTACTGCGAAAGTTCCATACCCTTAGGTCCTGGTAACAAGTAAATTTGAATTGGAAGCGTTTTCCCTTGATGTATAAAGTGAATCTTGTTATTCTAAATATGAGAGCTACATAAATTTGTGCAAGCGTTTGCTTGTATTTATGTAAGCGATTTATATGCAAGGGGGATTCTTATGAAACATTTGTTTATGCGTTTAGGAATAAGTATTATGATTGCTGTACTTATGGTATTTCCTCTTTTTCAGACGACAGCAAATGCTGAAATCAAGACAGATTATAAAGCCTATGTTATGGCACCATTAACAAAGGTTACGAACTGGAATGACTTTGCAAAGCAACTTGCTACGCTAAAAAGTAATGGTGTTTATGCCATAACGACCGATGTTTGGTGGGGGGATGTCGAGAAAACTGGGGATAATCAGTTTGATTGGTCATACTATCGTCAATATGCCAAAACAGTAAGAGAGTCTGGACTTAAATGGGTACCCATTTTATCTACACATCAGTGTGGTGGAAATGTAGGAGATGATTGTAATATCCCTTTACCAAATTGGGTATGGGATTTAGATTCCATTGATACTCTTACCCATAAGTCCGAATCAGGTTATGTGAGTAAAGAAACGGTTTCACCATGGGCAGCGCAGGTAATTTCTACACAATATGATGAACTCTATCAATCCTTTGCACAAAATTTCTCAGACTATAAAGATATTATTAGTAAAATATATCTTAGTGGTGGACCAGCGGGTGAACTAAGATTTCCTTCCTATGTTTCAAATGATAGTTGGTCATACCCCTCAAGAGGTAAGCTCCAGGCTTACACAGACGCCGCAAAACATGACTTCAGAAGCAATATGCAAGCAAAATATAGCACTCTCTCTAATTTGAATTCTGCATGGAACACAAATTTAACATCTTGGAGTGAAGTCAACCCTCCTTCTGATGGAGACCATTTTTTCACTTCAGGTGCTGCATATAATACTCAATATGGTAAGGACTTTATGACCTGGTATCAGAATGTATTAATTAAGCATTTAGAGCGTATAAGTAGTAAAGCGCATGAAAACTTTGATTCAACCTTTGGAGTTCCAATTGGGGCAAAGATTGCAGGAATTCATTGGAAAATGAATGATCCATACATGCCACACGCAGCTGAATATTCAGCCGGGTACTATCAATACACAACAATAATAGAACAATTCAAGAAAAGTAATTTACACCTTACATTTACATGTCTAGAAATGGATGATAGTCAAGCATATACAAGTCCTTATTATTCTGCACCTAAATCTCTTGTAACACAAATTGCAAATTTAGCAACTCAAAGAGGTATCGTACTAAATGGTGAGAATGCATTAGCCATCTCTAGTTCAGATGCAAATTATAGTGAAACTCGATATCGAAATACTGCGCAGCATCTATTTAACGAAGGATTTAGCGGCTTTACATTATTAAGAATGGCAAACATTGTGAATGCTGATGGGACGAAAACTGCTGAAATGGATCGTTTTAGAGATATTTTAGTTCTAAAGCCAATAAAGGTTGAATTTGTTGTTAAAAATGCTCCAACATATTATGGTGATTCTGTTTATGTAACAGGTAACAGATGGGAAATGGGAATGTGGGACAGTCAAGATGGCAAAAAGATTAAACTTACCTGGGATGATGTAAATAAGGATTGGAGAGGTATTGGATATATTGCAGCTAGTCGCTATTATGAGTTTAAAGCTGTAATTGAAGATTCTATTGGAAATACAAAAGCATGGGAACCTAATAGCAACAACATTTGGACAACACCTAGCAATGACTCAAGTTATACAATACAGTGGTAGAACTGATATATATTAAAGGAGATCTATATCAATCAAAAGAACTCAGGTGGCTACAGACTATCTGAGTTCTATCTTTTATCATAATTTGTAATATCTTTATATCGCTGAAATGCCTAATAAAATTTAACTACGATTTGGATAGGCTTTTTCTTGTTGCTTAGGAAATTATAAAATGCTTGAACTGTGGATAGCTACTTCGACATCCAGCTCCAGCGCCTAGCCCCTCGAGGTCATAAGCTATTATAGAATTGAAGGCAAAGGACGCCTTCTATTCTAAATCATCTTATTTGCCCTAGGCTGACCAAGGCGCTTGCGCTTTTGTTCTTAAGCAATCTAAGCGCTTTTCGGGAACAAGTTAAGTGTTTATTTCAGGCATAAGAAAATACAGAATTGATGAAAAATCCGACATTAACAAAAACGAGCATCCTCATTCTTCAGTTACGGTTACTGTATTTCCCATTGCGATAGAAATTCTATTCCAGCTGTTGATTTGGTTAATAATAAGAACAAGGTCAATATATTGTTTTTCATTATAATGTTCCCTTACCCGTTTATATAGTTCTTTTGGAACTCTTTTTGTAGGGATTAGAGTGATATGTTCAGATAATTCAAGAGCAACTTTCTCTTCAGGTGTATAAAAATCACATTCTTGCCAAGTAGTTAAACAGTATATCCGTTGTTCAGTTTCACCCATTTTCCGTGCATCAGATGTATGCATATTCAAACAGTATGCACACCCATTTATTTGAGAAACTCTTATTTTAATAAGTTCTCTAAGTTTTCTATTGATGGAAGATTTCTTTGTGTATTTTTCCATTTGCATCATTATTTCCATCCCATCTGGGGCTACATTGTAATAGTCAAACCTATTCATTTTTCCACTCCTTTCCATTTATATCTTAACTATAAATGATTTCGAACGTATGTGCTAATGAAAAGGTTTGATGTTAATGAATTTTATTATCGTAGATTATGTCGGAATTCGCTAAAAGAGTGAAGTATTAATCTTCAACAATCGATGCGCTGTTCTTGAACAAGGGTAAAACCTTTTATCATGTTATGGGCCATTTAATTGAATAAGACCCGTTGTGAAAAGGTGTGGTTTAAAAGGGATCATTAACATAAGTAGCTAATTAAGATTGTTTATTTTTATTAGGGGAGTTGAGGAAAAATAAATATTTCAATAAAAGAGTTACCTGAATGCGAAGTAGCATTCATTAGACGTGTTGGAAGTTACTTTGGACCACAAGAACATTGGAGTAAATTGATTCATTGGGCAGTAAATAATGGACTTTTTCCACCGGATCAAAGTTTTATAGGAATATCTTTAGACAACCCAGAATCTGTGGAAGGTCACAAGTGTCGTCACGATGCTTGTGTTACAATTCAGAAGGATTTTGATAAAAAGAAACATAATGATATGCAATTTAAAAAGTTAGATGGTGGGCTGTATACATTATATCGTTCTTATGATACACCTGAGAAATTAAATCTGGCGTATCTATATATGTTTGAACAATGGTTACCAAATAGTGATTATGATGTAGATTATCATAGATACAACCTTGAATTTAATAAGAACAATCCCGCGGATGATCCTGAAGGGAAATGCAAGGTCGATTTATTTGTCCCAATTAAAAAAGACATATGATCGGTGTTCGGTTAGTTGTAGATTTAATATTAATAAAACAAACGGTGTGGCAGTTTTTTATACTTCCATGCCATTTTTATTTTTTATTAGTCAATATCTTACAAGAGAGCCTTAACCAACTGTGTTACACTGACTATCAGAAATCAATAGGAGGTTGTTCGCATGGGACAAGAAGAAAGAACGGTACGTTTTGATCAGGATTTACAAATAGAAGCTTACCGTTTTGAAGGAATCATGCAAAAGTTTCCGAATCACTTCCATGAATATTATGTTATTGGGTTTATAGAGAGGGGACAAAGACGATTATCTTGTAAGAACAAAGAATATGTAATAGGTAACGGTGATATTATATTTTTTAACCCTCTGGACAATCATGCCTGTGAATCAATTGACAACGAAACATTAGACTATCGTTGCTTGAATATCAAGCCTGAAATCATGCGAAAAGTTACAAAAGAGATTACAGGGCAAGTTTATCTTCTTTCCTTTGCTTCTCCTGTTGCCTATCGTAGTGAACATGCTCAATTGTTACATAATCTTCACCAGATGATTATGGAGGAAATATCACATTTTGAGAAAGAAGAAACTTTTTATTTACTTATTAAACAGCTTATTGAAGAATATACAATAGCTTTCGAAGACACAGAACCAAGAGCTATTAAACAAGAAATTGAAAATGTTTGTCACTACCTAGAAGTACATTATGCAGAACATATTACTTTAGATAATTTAGCAAAGATAGCTAATTTAAACAAATATTCTTTGTTACGTACATTTACCCAAATTCGGGGGATTACCCCGTATCGTTACTTACAAACGGTACGTATTAATGAAGCAAAGAAACGATTGGAACAGGGTGTAAAACCACTTGATGCGGCAATAGAGACAGGTTTTGTAGATCAAAGTCATTTTAGTAAATTCTTTATGGAATTTATTGGATTAACACCCGGACAATACAGAGATATTTTTATTCAGAATGATAAATGATCTGCTTTAATAAATTCCCCGCATATTTCCATTTGGGAGTCTACTCAAATTTAAGAGATTGATTTTCGTAGGTGAAAAATCATCATCAGAAAAAGGTAATCCTAAATAGATATAAAAATAAGGATGTGATTTTTTATGCTTAATGAAGAAAGTCGCTTTTCCAAAGCCCTCAAATCAATTGCTAGAGATCAAGAACTAAAAGCCTATTTACAAGATTCAAAAGAACTTTTCCCGTTTTTTATTAAAGGTGCTAAACGATTTGTGGCTGGAGAAACACGAACGGAAGGGATAGAGCGTATTATAAATCTATATAACAAAGGGTATCAGGTTTCATTAGAATTTATTGGCGAAAATACAACATCCGAAGAAGAATGTATGCTTGCCAAAAATGAATTCAAAGAATTAATAAAAGATCTCGGGAATAATCAATTGAAGGCTACCGTATCATTTGATCTTTCTCATATAGGAATGATGATTTCTGATGAAGTAGCATTTACTAATTTAGAAGAATTAGCAAAAGAAGCACAAAAGCATAATATTCAACTAATGATAAGTATGGAAGAATCACAAAAAACAGATAAAATTTTATCACTATATAAAAAGATATCAAAATCATTCTCAAATGTTGGGATAACATTACAAGTTCATTTGAAGCGTTCATTTAATGACCTAAATGATCTATTGAAAACCTCGGGGAGAATACGTTTAGTAAAGGGGGCTTATCAAGAGTCTGAAGGTATATATATTCCAAGATCCGAAGAGCTAAATAAACGGTATAAAGAATTTGTATCTATGTGTATAGATAATAATCATCCATTGTCTGTTGCTACACATGATGAAAATATATTGATGGACCTAAAAGCAAAAGAATTTCTTTATAGTCCAAATGTTGAAGTAGAGATGTTGGATGGGGTTCGACCTGACTTATTAAGATCTTTAAAGGAGGATAATATCCAGGCTAAAGTTTATGTAACATATGGTAGTGAGTGGTACTTATATTTAGTTCATCGTATTGCTGAATATCCTCCGAATATCTATACTTTTATTTCAGATATAATTGAACAAAATACCGATAAAGAAAAAATACATACGAAATAATGAAATATTATTTTCTAATGTTTCCTATAATTTAGTTTCTTCAACAATCGAGCGCTGTTCTTGGATAAGAATAAGTGCTTTGTTTATTTAAATGGCCATTTAAGAGAATAAGACTAAGAAACAAAGCTGGATATTTATGTTAATATTGGTGTGAGATTGGGAAGAAATGTACTGAAATTATCGAACATGATAGAGAAAGAAAATAGGGAGGACAATTGAAGGGGAAGAGTTACCCTTAATACAATTGCAGGAGGATTTCAATTCCATTTCATTTGATGACCAGTATTGAACGCATTATGAAAATAACAAATAGGAAGGACAAATACATGAAAAAAGTGTTGGTTTTTATTACAGATGGTTTTGCTGATTGGGAAGCAAGTTATGTGATGGCAGAGTTAAATAAACCAGGAACGGGATTTCAAGTTCTGACAATTGCGGTTGACAAGGATCCTAAAATTTCAATGGGTGGATTGACTGTTCTTCCGGATTTTAGCTTA
>DASQMK010000430.1:0-4114 GCA_035645575.1 Metabacillus sp. | reverse complement strand
ATGAGAAAAAATACGGAAAAAGAGTAGCTAAGTCTAGTCCTTAAAAGTTTATCTAGAATTACATATAAACACAGGTAAAAGGATTACCCCCTATATATAAGAGTCAACCCCGTTGAAGAGAACGTTGGTCTGGCTTAAGTACATCCTCTTTAAAAGTTTTATAAAAAGAGTGTTTTAAATGCGCAGTATAAAGTCTACTATGCAGCAAATGACATTCTTTTGTTAGTTATTTTTCTACAAAATAAGTTAATCAATAGTTTAAGAGGGGCTCTATAATTGAGTGCCTGAACCCCGAAACACTAATGCTTTAGAACACTGTGGTCAGGGCCGCTTTTAAGTCAGACTGTTTGTGGAACCTTATCAGCTAACTTCCCTTTTTGAATTTGTTTTCGGAGTATGAAGAAATATGACACGAGACCAAGCACGATGCAAAGCGCGCATAATAGAAACACAGTACGGAAGCCAGCGTTAATAGAAATGATTCCCCAAACAACGGCACCCATCCCGCTTCCTACGTCTTTTGCTGTAAAGAGAGTGGAGTTCCCTGCTCCTCTTCGGTTTGTTGGGCAAAATTTAACCATAATTGCATTTAAAGTTGGATCAACTGAACCATGTCCGATTCCGTACAAGATACCCGCTACGATAAATGCTGGTAAGGAAGTGGAATAGGCTAAGACGATATAAGAAAAAATGATAATAAGCATCCCTGGCAAAATGACTTTCGCTGCCCCGTATTTATCAGAAATCTTCCCGCCTCCAATTCTCGTAACTAATAAAGCGATTGAATAGACGGTAAAATAAATCCCAATGTCATCAATCCCTAGCGATAGCGCATAAATAGGTACGAAAGTAATAATTGCACCCATTCCTATAAAAATAAAGAACATGACTAAGGAGCTTGGAATCGTCGTTTTTTCAAAAATCATCTCCGAAAGCTTTCTGCTCGGAGGTGGTTGAGAGACCACTCCTATATCCTTAATTTTTTTCTCGTAATCAATTAAAAAGCTTGAAACCAAACCGACGAGTCCAATTAAAACTACAGCAATAAAATACACATTGTAACTGAACTGATTAATCAGAAATAAGCTTAACGATGGTCCAATGGCCATTGAAATGGTATTCGATAATCCAAAGTAGCCCACCCCTTCAGCGAGTCTACTTTTCGGCACAATATCTGCAACAATTGTTCCAAGAGCATTGGTTGTTGCACTAAATCCAATCCCTTGCATGCTTCTAATTATAAGTAAGAGCCCTATCGAATAGGCAAATATAAAGGTAACACTCAAGAAAACCGTAATCATACTTCCAATAATCAAAACTATTATTCGAGTCTTTTCATCGATTAACTTCCCAAAAAACGGTCTGAATAATATCGCGACTAACATAAATAAACCAAATAACAGACCAGAGATGGTATTATCTCCTCCGATGTATAAAGCATATAGCGGAATTCCCGTCATCAACATCCCATTGGATGTACTTGTAAACATTGCAGAAATAAACGTTATCGTAAAATATTTGGTCCATAACTTTTCAGTTTGACTCTTTATCGCCACATAATCTCCCCTTTAGACTAAGATTAATTAACTTTTATACTATTATAATTGATAATTTTGATTTATTGTGGCGAGACATTTACAGACAGCAAAAAAGAGGTTTATAGAAAAAGCAGATGTATAATGTAATATCTGCTCTGTAAATCATATGAATTTAATCTAACATTTTTGGGGTTACAGGGAGAGTGATAAAAACAGAAGTTCCTTTTCCTTCCTCACTTTCAAACTGTATGAAACCCTTTTGTTCTTGTATAATTTTATAACAAAACATCCACCCTAAACCTGTACCTTTTTCTTTATTTGAATAATAAGGTTGTCCAAGTTTTTTTAATCGTTCTGTTGGAATTCCTACACCATTATCTTTTATTATAATTTGCACATCACGAACAGATAAAGATGAAAGAAAGATTTCAATTTTTGAATTTATATTTGAAGCTTCAATTGCATTTTTAATAATATTTACAAAGACTTGAGATAGTTCTTTCTCTACACAATAGATTAGTGGTATTCTTCCCTCGCTTTTGACTTCGATGTTTATTCCTTTTAGGATAGAATTTGTCTCCATTACTCTAGAAATTTTTACTATTAATTGGTGAATATCAACAAATTCGAGAACGTTTTCTTTCGGCTTTGATAAAGCCAAATATTCATTTATGACATACTCAACTTGATTTAATTCAGTGAAAATGATATCTTTATACTTCGAATTCGAATCATCCCAATTCATAAGCTGTAAAAACCCTTTTATTGATGTAAGTGGATTTCTTACTTCATGAGCTACTCCAGCTGCAAGATATCCCATAGCAGTGATCATTTCTGACTTTTTTAACAGTTCCTCTACTTTTTTCTGCTCAGTAATATCATGAAATATCCCAAAAGCACCCTTTAGTTCATTATTAACTCTCATAGGAATTAATGTTACATGAAAGTGAACCAAATCACCTTGTTCATTATAATAAGATTTTTCAATACTTTCCGTTTCCCCGTTCAGAGCTCGATCAAAATAACCTATCCCTATGTCATATATTATTTCCTTTACCAAACGTAAAGTTTGGTAATCAATCTTCTTATTATATTGGATAAAATCTCCAGAAAGGTTATACGTTACGATTAAATCTGGGTGATGTTTAAATAGAGATTGATATAACTGTTTACTTTCTGATAATTGGTTTTGTGCATAAGTTAATTCCATTGTTCTCTGATTAACGCTTTCTTCCAAGGTTTCATTTAAATCAAATAATTGTCTATTTTTCTCTTCAAGTTCAAAGGTTCTAAACATTACCTTTTTTTCTAGAGACTGATTTAGCGTTTCAATCTCAGTCAAAATCTTATTATTTTCTAATAGAGTGAAAATTTGTCTAATGAAAACAAAAGAAAAGACAAGCATTAAACTTATAAATAGAGTAAACTTATGATCACTTTTCATACTTGTAAAAAGTAAAAAAAAGACTGATAAATATGGAACGATAATCGTTTGAAGTTAAATGACCTCTTGATTAAATCTCGAACCTGAATATGTTCACTTTCCGTTTCTTCATCAAAATAACTTGATAATGAAATGAATAATAAAGAAATGGGTCCGATAGGTTCTGAAAGTGCGTTCAAGTACAAATCACTTATATTTACTTGATAAAGATAATATGCATCGCACATTGCATAAATAACAATTCCTATTACATAAAAAAAAAGTTTGTAATAAAGTAAACTTTTGTTGAAATGAAACGAAAATAAGTATGATAGATAGCAGGACCATTAAATACCCTATAATATAACTGCTCGTAATAAACAGACCTATTCCTTTCACTTCATTTCCTAAAATGATCGGATCTATGATATGGATCCAATAATATGTACAAAATACAGTAATTAATATCAAAGCATCGAACCAAGTCTTAAGTATACGGTACTTTTCATTTTCAGAATAAAACCTGTAAATGAGTGCAAAGGAAAAGATAAAGAGATTCAAAACCCAAAAGATATCAGCAATTCCCGGATACACATAGGGAATTTGTGGAGAATTATCCCACCTCCAAGTAAACGTTGCAATAAAATAATTTAAACAACCAAACATTAATATGCACCAAAATATTTTCCGTTTACCATTTAATTTTTTAACATTACTCCACATGATATAGATAGTGATTATTGGTGATAAAAGTGATAATAATGTCGTAAAAATAGCAACTTTATTTACATTAAAGGGAGAAAGTATAATGCCATAGTATATGATCACATAAGAAATAATAAGGATTATTGCAGTTTTTATATTCTTTACCTTTTTTGTTAGCATTTACGCATTTTCCCAATCTAAAAATCAGACAACTTAGAATAGACTAAGTTGTCTGATTGAAAATACTGAAAAAAGCCTTAAGTTTAACGATATGTTAGCTTACCCTTACTTTTGGTATTTTCGAATCTTAAGTTTCCATAAATTCTACCATTCCAACGTCAACCGTTAAAGAACCACCATCAACAGGAAATACTGACCCAGTAACAAAAGAGGCTTCAGGTGAAATGAGCCAACCAACTGCGTTTGCGATCTCTTCTGGGTTAGAGGG
>DASQMK010000429.1:0-1987 GCA_035645575.1 Metabacillus sp. | reverse complement strand
TGATGAAACTGTATGTCAGCAAGTTGTAACAAAAACAGTTGAGACATTTGGACAAATAGATATCCTAGTTAATAATGCTGCTGAGCAGCACCCTCAAAAAGGAATTGAGGATATTACGAGCGAACAGCTTGAACGTACGTTTAGAACAAATATCTTCTCATTTTTTTATTTAACAAAAGCTGCTCTTCCCCATTTAAAACAGGGAAGTGCGATCATCAATACTTCTTCGGTAACAGCTTATGCTGGAAATGAGCAATTACTTGATTATTCAGCAACCAAAGGTGCTATTACAACATTTACTCGCTCATTAGCCCTTAATCTCGCTGGCAAAGGAATTCGTGTGAATGCAGTTGCTCCTGGTCCAATTTGGACACCTCTCATTCCATCTACTTTTCCAGCAGATCAAGTGGCTACTTTCGGAGCAAATACACCAATGAAGCGACCTGGACAACCTGAAGAACTTGCACCTGCATACGTCTTTTTAGCCAGTGATGATTCTTCATATATGTCAGGGCAAACACTTCATGTTAATGGCGGGAAAATCGTTAATGGGTAAAATGAAGGGACTGTCAATTGTGACAGTCCCTATTTTTAATTTGATTTCTTTTTACCTCTCTTATAAGCCAGTATTAGAAATAAAATAAACAATGTTGGAACAATAATAAAGACACTGATAAATGGTATGTTTAGCCCTGTCTTTTCTTTTATTTCATACACCTCGGCTATTTCACGATCTATGATGAACTCGTATTCGTTATTTTCTTCCTCAAAAGTATCACCAGTTAGCAAGCCTTCAAGTTTTTTATCCTCTGCTATTCCAGAGGCCGATATTTTCACTTTTTGAGTTTCAGTCGTATTATTAATAGCTACGATGAGAGATTCATCTTGGTATGACCGTTTAAAAACAATCATGCCATCCTTTTCATATAAGACCTGATAGTCACCATATGTTAGAGCAGGAAATGTCTTTCTAACAATAGACAACTTTCCAAGATAGTCAATCAGTTCCTCATCTGATTGAAAGTTCATTAAAGGGCGATTTGTTGGTGGCTCTCCCCCATCAACAGCAATTTCAGAACCGTAATAGACAATTGGTGTCCCAGGAATCGTGTACATATAAGAAAAAGCCATTTTCAACCGAACACCCGGATGTTGGTTATTTTCAATTGCATGTCTTGTAAAGCGAACCGTGTCATCATTATCCACATATGTACTTAATAAAGGTGAAGATTTGGCAACGATATCTGTCATTGGTTGAAAAGGATGATTGACTTTAGCAAATACACTTGCCGATTCTTCATAAAAAGAATGATTGAGAATGGAATCAAATCCGCTTTCAATATAAGAGGAAATGATATTTGAATCATTAGAGTCTATTGAACCTACTAGGTAATAGTCCTCTTTTAGCTCTTTCATATTTTGGTGAAAATCTTTCCAAACATTCTGATCAATACTGTCTGCTTTGTCAACATAATACCCATCCACATCTGTTTCTTTCATCCACCATGCTGCTGATTGGGGCATGTTTTGATCAATTTCACCATAGTCTAGTAATAATTTCATCTCTAGTTTGTGTGCTTCTTCGACAAGGCGCTTTACATCTTCCACTGTCCCGACATGCTCATCGATGGTTTTTACTTCATTAAATGTATTTTCTTCGTTAAAAATTGGTGATAGAATTATTGAGGTGAATCCCATTTTATGGATATACTCGATTTTTTTTATAATCCCTTCAATATCCCCTCCATGATAGGCTGCTGGATCTTCAAAATCGAGATCATCCCCATCATTTTTAGGGTTTCCATTATTAAAACGATCAACGACTACATAATAAGCAATTTCATCCTGCCAAGCCTTTTCTCCTTTTTCAGCTGCACTTACCGGGAATGCGCTAAAAAGAAGAAACAGAAAAAGCAAAGGTTTTATAGCTTGTCTAAACATTTTGCTCCGTTCCTCCTATACTCTATATCTCTACGCTCTTAAGAGT
>DASQMK010000428.1:0-5862 GCA_035645575.1 Metabacillus sp. | reverse complement strand
TATAATTACAAGCAACAAGAATAAGTGGAGGAATGAAAAAATGGAAAAAGTAGAAAGAAGGTTAATGGAGCCAATTTCGGAATTGGGAATGGAAAAAACCCAACAAGCGTTCAATCGACTCTTTCATCGAATTTCATCTAAAATACAACTTTTCCTCTTACACAAAGGGATTATTTATGCATTGATCGGATTTTTGTTAGGACGAGCCATTATTCTATCAGAAGTATTGCCTTTTGCTCTTCCATTCTTTGGGGCAGTCTTACTTATGAAACGGGATAAAGCCATGTTAGCAGGGGTCTCACTTATTGCCGGAGGATTAACGATTTCTTATCAGGTTTCTTTAGTTATTACGATCTCTATCATTTTCTTTTTAATTTTGAATCGATTTGTATCTTATGTATTTAAGGATCAATTAAAAGTTCTTCCTTTTGTAATATTTGGTACGGTTGCTTTAACAAGACTTGTCTACTCTTTTGCTGTTAAATCAGAGTTAATGTTGTATGACTATATGATGGCAGGAGTAGAGTCAGGACTTTCGTTTATCCTTACGTTAATTTTTCTTCAAAGTATTCCATTAATTTCGGCACGAAAATATAAGCAATCGTTAAAGGTTGAAGAGATTATTTGCATTATGATCCTTCTCGCTTCAGTTATGACTGGACTTGTGGGAGTATCATTCCAAAATCTCCAAGCAGAACATATCTTTTCACGCTATATTGTCCTTTTGTTTGCGTTTATTGGTGGTTCAAGTATTGGTTGTACAGTTGGGGTTGTGACAGGTTTGATTCTGAGTCTAGCGAACGTCGGAAATTTATATCATATGAGTCTATTAGCATTTTCGGGCTTACTAGGCGGGCTTTTGCGAGAAGGACAAAAGCTTGGGACAGCAATTGGATTACTAGTAGGCTCAGTTTTAATCTCCTTATATGGACAAGGCTCAGCAGATTTAATGACAACATTACTAGAATCAATGATTGCCATTTTGCTGTTTTTACTTACACCAAAGGCGGTTACAGCGAGATTAGCTAAACATATACCTGGGACAAACGAGCATGCACAGGAACAACAACAGTATGTTCGAAAAATTCGAGATGTCACAGCTCATAGAGTAGAGCAGTTTTCACATGTTTTTCATGCATTATCAGAGAGCTTCGCAACGTTTTATGATAAGGATGAGCAGGACGATACAGAGCAACGTGAAACAGATTTATTCTTAAGCAGCATTACAGAAAGCACCTGTCAGCATTGTTTCAAAAAAGAAAAGTGTTGGGTTGAGAACTTTGATAAAACCTATGATTTAATGCAAAACATTATGCATGAGAATAAACAAAATACGTATAAGAGCAATATGAAACTTAGAAAGGAATTTGATCGACATTGTTCAAAAGCAAATAAAGTAGAGGAGGCAATTGAGCAGGAAATCAATTATTTCCAAGCAAATCAAAAATTAAAAAAAGAGGTGCAGGAAAGCAGAAGATTAGTTGCTGAACAATTATTAGGGGTTTCAAATGTTATGGGTGATTTATCAAAAGAAATTAGAAGGGAAAGAGAAAATCACTTTGTACAAGAAGAGCAAATATTAAATGCACTACAAAACTTCGGAATTGAAATTGTGAATGTTGATATCTTTAGCTTGGAACAAGGAAATGTTGATATTGAAATGAGCATCCCGTTCTGCAACGGACACGGGGAGTGTGAAAAGATTATTGCCCCAATGCTTTCAGACATTCTAGAAGAATCAATTGTCGTAAAAAATGAAGAATGTGCAAACTATCCAAATGGATATTGCCATGTTTCTTTTGGGTCAGCTAAGAAATACCGGATTGAAACAGGGGTTGCACATGCAGCTAAAGGCGGTGGCTTAGTTTCAGGAGATAGTTATTCAATGATTGATTTAGGTGTAGGGAAATTTGCCGTTGCGATAAGTGATGGAATGGGAAATGGGGTAAGGGCTCATTTTGAAAGCAATGAAACCATTAAGCTTCTGCAAAAAATCTTACAATCAGGCATTGAAGAGAAGGTTGCCATTAAAACAATTAACTCAATCTTGTCTTTAAGAACAACAGACGAAATCTTTTCGACTCTTGATCTTGCTATTGTTGATCTACAAGATGGAAACAGTAAATTCTTGAAAATTGGTTCAACACCTAGCTTTGTGAAGCGAGGAGATCAAATTATTAAAATCGAGGCTAGTAATTTACCAATGGGGATCATTGACGACTTTGAGGTTGATGTTGTAGGTGAAAAATTAAAAGCTGGAGATTTACTTATTATGATGAGTGACGGTATCTTTGAAGGGCCGAAGCATGTAGAAAATCATGATTTATGGATGAAGCGAAAAATCAGTGAAATGAAAACAACTGATCCACAAGAAATTGCAGATCTCATTATGGAGGAAGTGATTAGAACTAGATCCGGGAAGATAGAAGATGATATGACAGTTGTAGTTTCAGCTATTGAGCATAATACACCAAAGTGGGCGAGTATCCCTGTTTCATCAAAGAAAATAGGATAAGAAGAAGTATAAAATAAAACCCTCCTGGCGAGTATGATAATAGTTTTTTAACTCTATGTCACGGATGTATTGAACAAAGGGAAAAATTATGGAGAATGCAACATCTCTCTAGGAGGGTAAGTATGGAAAAAGGTCATTTAAAACAAATTCTACTAATTACTGATGGTTGCTCAAATCATGGGGAAGATCCAATAGCAATGGCAGCTTTAGCCCAAGAACAAGGTATTACAGTTAACGTTATTGGTGTTTTAGAGGAAAATGTAATAGATCAGGAATCTTTACAAGAGGTTGAAGGAATTGCTATGTCAGGCGGAGGTGTTCACCAAATTGTCTACGCTCATCAGCTCTCACAAACCGTGCAACATGTGACAAGAAAAGCTATGACACAAACTCTACAGGGTGTGGTTAATAAGGAACTTCAACAAATTTTAGGTAAACATACATCGATGGAGGAGTTACCACCTGAAAAAAGAGGAGAAGTTATGGAAGTTGTGGATGAGTTAGGTGAAACAACAAGCCTAGAGATTCTTATTTTAGTTGATACAAGTGCGAGTATGAAACCAAAACTTCCAACAGTAAAAGAAGCATTACTAGATCTATCAATTAGCTTAAATTCAAGGGTAGGAGATAATCGTTTCTCAGTCTCAGTATTTCCTGGGAAAAAGGATGATGTTGAACAGGTTCTTGATTGGACACCAAGGCTTGAATCTTTATCATCAATCTTCCCTAAGTTATCAACAGGAGGGATCACTCCAACAGGTCCAGCAATTAGAGAAGCTATAGGGCAGTTTAAAAAGAAGCGTTCCCTTAGAAATCTATTAAGAAATGAAGAAGAGTATTACGATGAATCAAGTATGTAACCTCGCTCCTGGTTCCGTTATTACAGGTAAATGGAACCAGGAGCGTTATACAATCATTAAGGCCTTAGGACAAGGTGCAACAGGTAATGTTTACTTGGTAGATAGCAGAAGAGGGAACGTAGCACTTAAACTTAGTGAAAACAGCATGGCAATTACATCTGAGGTAAATGTACTTAAACATTTCTCTAAGGTCCAAGGTACTTTACTTGGACCTTCTTTACTTGATGTGGATGATTGGAAATATAACTCACAGAAGCTAGTTTCATTTTACGTTATGGAATATGTGCAAGGTAAAAGCTTTCTTGAGTTTACTGAACAAAGGGGTATAGAGTGGGTAGGAGTATTAACTCTTCAACTTTTAACAAACTTAGAAAACCTCCATCAAGAGGGTTGGATATTTGGGGATTTAAAGCCGGAAAATTTAATTGTTTCAGGACCACCACCGAGAATTCGATGCATTGATGTAGGAGGAACAACTCAACAAGGAAGATCTATAAAAGAGTTTACAGAGTTTTTTGACCGTGGATATTGGGGAATGGGAAACCGAAAGGCAGAGCCAGCTTATGACTTGTTTTCAGTAGTGATGATTATGATTAATGCTGCATATCCAAAACGCTTTAAAAAGTCAAATGATCGTGATGGGAAAAGCCAGTTAATGGAAAAAATAAAGCAACACCCTTTTTTACTAAAACATGAGGATGTTTTACAAAAGGCATTAACAGGGAATTATCAAAGTGCAGGTGAAATGAAGTCTGATTTTATTCATTTGCTGTCTAGTAAAGGAAGACCATCTTCTTATTCCTATAAAACAAAGGTTTCCAAACAAAGCACACCAAAATCACACAAACCCAAATCACAGACACAGCAGACAAGGCAGCAAGTAAAAAAGAAGAAAAAGAAGGCTAACTTTTTTCTAGAAACAGTTGTGATTTTGATTGGAGTCTGTGTTATCTATTCTTTATATGTTTATCATGTTCTTTTATAATAACCGAATTTATGTCAATTTGTAGAAAAAATATGTTGAATATGTGAACGGGTCCTTCTTCTTTGTTATTTCATTTAAAATAATGGTAGGATAAATATATGGAAACATTGAGGAATACCGTAAAGAGGGGAAAAAGGTGGAAAATTTAGATAGCCTGATTAGACGACAACAACTTATTAAAAAAGGTTCATCGATTGTTGTAGGTGTATCAGGTGGGCCTGATTCTTTAGCTTTGCTCCATATGCTATACAAACATATGGAGAAATTGGATCTGAATGTTGTGGCTGCCCATGTAGATCATATGTTTAGAGGAGAACAGTCCCGAGCTGAAATGGAGTTTGTCATAACATTTTGTGAAGAGCTAGGAATCACGTGTGAAGCCCGGCAAATTGATGTAAAAGCTTATGCAATTAAAAATAAATTGAGCTCACAAGTAGCAGCCAGAGAATGTAGGTATCAGTTTTTTAAAGAAATCCTTGGTAAGCATCAAGCATCCTATTTGGCTCTAGGTCACCATGGTGATGATCAAATCGAAACAATCCTTATGAGACTGGTAAGAGGTAATACAGGTGAAGCATTAGCTGGAATGAAGCGGGAAAGGCCATTTCATAATGGTTATATTATTAGACCGCTACTAGATTTCTCAAAGGAACAAATCCTTCATTATTGCAATGAGAATCATTTAATGCCGAGATTTGATCCCAGCAACGAAAAAACAGATTACACAAGGAATAGGTTTAGAAAATATGTGCTTCCTTTTGTAAAACAGGAAAATCCACTAGCTCATGAAAAATTTCAATATTTTAGTGAAACCTTATTAGAGGATGAAACGTATTTAAATGCATTAACCGAAAAAAACATGAATACAGTAATCAAAAGGAAGGAAAATTCGGTTGTTGAAATGGATATTAACGCGTTTCAAAGCCTACCTTTGCCTTTACAAAGAAGAGGGATTAAACTAATATTAAACTATCTATATGTAAATATTCCATCTTCCCTTTCTTCAATACATATCGAGAGTTTACTTTCGTTGCTCTCACAGGATCACCCTTCAGGCTCACTTGATTACCCAGACGGTCTTAAAGTGATTAAATCCTATCAGACATGTTTGTTTACTTTTGAGCATGATGAAGATAGAGAATACTTTCATGTCCTAGAAATTCCTTCTGTGGTCACACTCCCAAATGGGTATAGTATATCTTGTAAGTTAACTCAGGTTCCGATAGAGAAAAAGGGAAACGACATTTTTCTGCTGAGTCAAAAAGATTTAACTGAACCCCTAATTGTTCGAACAAGAAGACAGGGAGATAAAATTAAATTGAAAGGCATGAACGGCAGGAAAAAAGTCAAAGATATATTTATTGATGAAAAAATTCCATTACATAGCCGAAATTCCTGGCCAATCGTAGAAGATGGGAAAGGGAACATCCTTTGGATTCCAGGTCTCAAAAAATCAAGCTTAGAGACAAGGGATATAGATGGGGATGGATGTATTGTATTAG
>DASQMK010000427.1:0-17664 GCA_035645575.1 Metabacillus sp. | reverse complement strand
TCATCAGGCAGTTCATACACCATACGAGGTGTTCTGCGGTAAACCGGATATTTTTTTTGCATTTCTGATAAAGGGAGAATTGCTTCAGATAGACCTGTTTGATACGTTTCTGCAGATTCGATTTGAATGAAGTCTTCTTCAAGTAAGGTGATTTTCATCATTGCCCACATGATGATATCACCAATTTCTAATTGACATGGTTGTTGGAGGCTGTGACCATTTATATATACAGCTCCATTTAGGTTTGATACATGAAAACCATTAGAATGTTGGATGAACGAAAAAGATGCCTTACGATCATCTTTCATATAAAAGCTTGCGCTTTGATCACCAGTCGAAAAAGATATTTCACTTAAATGCCCGACATAATGCGTTTTTTTCTTCAAGGAAGGAGCAAGGTAAAATCCTACCTTTTCTCCCTTCATATCAAGTGTACAGTACTTATTAAGCTCAATATGGATATCCTGCTGGTCCGCATCGTTCTGCACCCAATATTCTCCATCACGATTCATCACACACAAGGTGTTTGTTATGGTTGGGCAGGTAATCGTATGATCTTTACTTGGACCGATGGTTATTTGCTGTTTTGAAGCTTTTTTTAGTTGAACTTCCTGGTATAAATGCTTTGTAAAAAACCAAAGCGTAGCCATATGATCACCACCTGTTTCTTATTTCGTTAGACATCTTCATTACTCTGTTTTTGTTTGCTCTTCTGTGTTTTCTTGTTTTGTCCGAGTTTGTTGCTGTGCATTTTGCTCGGTTGTTTCCGTTTCTGTTTCAGAAGGTTGACTTTCCTCTTCAACCGTATTCGATACAGGCTGATCCTGTTCTTCATCTACAAGATCAGACTCTGCTTCTTGTTGATATTCCTTTATTTCGTTTTCTATGTCAGCTATAGCCTGCTGTCTTTCCTCTCGATCTAAACTATCATCTGACTTTAATTGTTCTTTATGTTTTAATAGACCAAATAAGATAAGATCCCGGTCTTCAAGGAATCTCGCAATATCAAGAGCATCCTCAGCCTCACCACGGCCAATTCGGATCCAGTATTCATAATATAGAGGATCTGTTTGTAAAGTAATTGTATTTCGAACTGTTTCCTTTTGATCTTCTGTTAATGACTCATTCACGATATAAGATAAAGAAAGTTGATATTGCGTCACCTTTGGCATTTCTTTAATGCTATATGGCTGAAGTTCGGTTACAACTTCACTAAAATTATTTTTAAGAAACATTTCCTGAGCTTGAATAAAGCTTTCTTGCTTTGGCTGCAATGAGAATAATGAATATAAGCTGTATATAAAAGCTGGGATAAACAATAAGGTAACCCCAATTAAGACATATCGGTTTAGTTTCCATGTTTTCTTATTCACAGTCATGTGAAGTGATTTTTCATGGTTAACCCTTTGTATTTGCTCATCAATAATGTTAAGTAACTCCTTATACTCTTTTACTGCCATGATTTTTTTAACTAATGCTGATACTTTTAGTGTTTGAGAAAACTGAACGTATTGTTCAAATGTATAGGTTGTATCCACTATAGAAGCGACGGTAGCTTTTACCTCCTGAAGTAATTTCTCGGCATTTTTTTCATAAGGCGGTAGACTCTCTTTTACTCCACAGTGAAGAAAATATGTATTTAGCCCTCGGTCAAGTACAATGTTTTCTGGACAAACAACGAGATGAATTCGTGATAGACGATGACTCGTCACAGACTGTATCATTTTATACACAAGAACGAAACGCTCTTTCTCATCTAATCGTTTCAATTGAGGAAGGAGAAAAGAATAGGAATTAGGGAGTTTGTATTGGATGGTGAGCACATCGTTCTTCATGACTATCTCCTTTTGGATAGTCGGGTTTAGTTCTGTTAGAAAGGAGATTTCTGTAGGATCATCTAATTTTATTTTTTCCTTCTGAAAAGCAAACGTCATGATTTGGTCTTTACGTGTTATGATTGCTTCGAGTTGGTCTGTTAAATATGAGGTATGGTTGTTTTCTGATGACATGCAAATTCTCCTTTATAAAATTTCGATTCTATCTCCTGTTCTTATGCCAGCATCCAGGAGTCGCTCTGTTCCTTGGATAATCTTTTGTTTATTTACTACTCTTATCCAAGCACCTTGTCTTGGCTGCTCTGTCATATTCTTTGCTTGCCAAACAATGTCAATTAATTTTTTTACAGAGTAATAATTGGACAGTCTAATATCAAAGCTATCTTGTTGATAGTTTTTTAGATCAATTGTAATTTCTATATACATTCACTCACCTCATAAGGAAGGAGCGCGTCCGTTGAAAGAGCGCCCCTGCTTTTTAGGAAATTCAATTTTTAGGACTTTAGCGTGCGCTTTGACATTCAGCTCCGAAGCATAGGACGTGCAAGTGCAGTCATCGCGACAGGACGTCGCGTTATTAGACTGCGAGCGACCTAGCCCCTCTAGGGTCTAGCCACAAACGAATTGAAGACAAAGAACGTCTTCTATTCGTTTGCGTCTTATTTGCCTAAGGCTAAGCAAGGCGCTTCCGCTTTTGTTCATTATCCTCTAATTTGACTTGCGATCTGTTGATCAGCATCTTCAAGTGCTTTAGATGTGCTGTTAAGCTGAGTTGAGATGTCCTCAAGTAGCTGTTGCATTTGAATAAAAGATGGTCTTAAAGACTGGTATTGTTCACTGAATGCTCTGCTTGATTCACCTTCCCACATACCTTCAAGCTCACGAATCATTGTATCAAGACGAGAAATTTGCTCTCCTACTTGGCTGCTTTCACTAGAGTAACGGTTGGCCATGCTCACTAACTCTGCAGGGGTAACACGAATAATTCCAGACATTTACTTCCTCTCCTTAACTTGTAATATTTCGGTAATCATCTATTTTAATTTGTGAGTACCCAGGAATCATTTGGATAGATAAACATATCCTGTAAAATTGCTACTATATACCAATATCATATCTCCCCTAATAAATACAGTTTTAAACTAAATTGTAAATAAAAAGGAAACTTTTTTCCTAGTAACCTTAAAGTCTACGGTAATATACTCACAAAAAATACAAGGTAATACCAGGAAAATAGTAACAGGTAAAAGATGACTAACATATTGCATGGGGTCTTATCATTAAACAGAAAAGTAAAATTTGGGATATAAAAAAAGACTAGATTCATAAAATCTAGTCTCATAATATCTCTCAACAAATGTTTTTTACATTACGATAAAACCTGTTTAATCCGTTTTATTGCCCAATCTAGCTCCTCTTTTGTAATAATAAGCGGTGGTGCAAAACGGATAACCGTGTTATGTGTCTCCTTACATAATAGTCCCAGCTCTTTTAGCTTTTCACAATAGCTACGAGCTGGTTCTGTTAATTCAACACCAATGAACAACCCTCTCCCCCTAACTTCTTTAATACTTGGATTTTTTATTTCTTTTAATTGTTCTACAAAATACGTACCTAATTCTAAAGATCGCTTAACTAGCTTCTCTTCTTCAATAATTTCAAGAGAAGCAAGTGATACTGCACAGGCTAATGGGTTGCCTCCAAATGTTGAACCATGTGAACCGGGATTAAAAACGCCAAGAACATCACGATTTGCTACCACACACGATATTGGAAACACACCTCCACCGAGTGCTTTGCCTAAAATGTACATATCAGGTATTACATTTTCCCAGTCACAAGCAAATAATTTTCCTGAACGACCTAGACCTGCTTGAATTTCATCTGCAGCAAATAAAACATTATTTTCTTTACATAATTCATAAGCTTCTTTTATAAAACCTACAGGAGGAATATTAATTCCCGCTTCCCCCTGAATAGGCTCAAAAAGAAAACCAGCTGTATTCGGTGTAATAGCATTCTTTAGAGCCTCAATATCTCCATAAGGTATAAGCTTTATACCAGGCAGCATTGGTCCAAACCCTTTTCGATATTCTTCATCAGACGAAAGGGAAACAGCTGTCATAGTTCTGCCATGAAAATTCCCTTCACATGCAATGATTTCAGCTTGATTATCGGGAATCCCTTTCACCTGATATCCCCATCGTCTAATTGCTTTAATAGCTGTTTCAACTGCTTCGGCCCCAGTATTCATTGGCAATGCCATTTCTTTTTTTGTCATAGTCGTAATTCGTTCATACCATGGGCCCAACTGGTCATTATGAAATGCACGTGATGTTAATGTCACTCTGTCAGCTTGATCTTTTAATGCTTGAATGATCTTTGGATGGCGATGTCCTTGGTTTACGGCAGAATAGGCACTTAGCATATCCATATACCGATTCCCCTCTGGATCCTCTACCCAAATTCCTTCTGCTTTCGAAATAACAATTGGTAATGGATGATAGTTATTTGCCCCATATTGTTCCGTTTGCTCAATCACTTGTTCAGATACTGTTTTCATGCTCATTCCTCCCACTTTTATAGAAGCTTTTCCCCAAATAATGATCCCATTAACGCTACGGCAACTTCCGCTGTTTTATTTTTTTCATCCAATATCGGATTAACCTCAACAAATTCAGCCGATGTAATGATCTTCGACTCTTCTAAAATTTCCATTGCTAAATGGCTTTCTCGGTAACTAATTCCTCCTAAAACAGGAGTACCAACGCCAGGTGCGTCACTCGGATCAAGTCCATCTAAATCAAGTGAAAGATGAACACCATCTGTTTTATCCTTTAAGTAAGCGATTGCATCTTCCATTACCTTCGTCATCCCGAGTCGATCGATTTCATGCATCGTAAATACTTTGATTCCTTTTTCTCGAATAAGAACTTTTTCTCCTTCATCTAATGAACGTGCCCCGATGATAACAATATTCTCTGGCTTTATTTTTCCTGTATATCCTGCAATTGCAGTTAAGTCTGGATGTCCGATGCCGAGGCTTACCGCTAACGGCATACCATGTATATTTCCTGAAGGTGATGTTTCACCTGTATTTAAATCTCCGTGTGCATCATACCAAATCACACCTAAGTTTTGATAATGCTTTGAAATTCCTGCGAGCGTTCCAATCGCAATACTGTGATCTCCTCCGAACACTAGTGGGAAAGAACCTTTTTTTACGACTTCATCCACTACTTCTGCAAGCTTATGACTTGCCTTTGATACAGCACGTAAATACTTTAAATTATTCCCGGCAGATGCTTCTTCCTCTTTTCCAGGTCTGCCAATTTGTATATCTCCTTTATCTTGAATCTCATAATCTAGTAATGCTAATCGCTCAACAACACCTGCATAGCGGATCGCACTAGGCCCCATATCAACCCCTCGCCTAGACTGCCCTAAATCCATAGGAGCACCTATGATTGTCATATGCTTTTTCATGAACCACTCCCCCTTTTCCCCATTGTATCTTAGCGGTGAATGATGACTCAACTCAACAAAATAATGTATATTTATTCATCTATATACAAATATTAATATATAAATATATTTTTATGATTACACAAATAATGATTTATCAATGGAAATTTACGATAATTAGTATTTTAATATAAAACATAGAGAACAAATCTCCTCGGATGATCCTTCCGTTTTCAAAAGAATTTTTCCGTGATTTTTATCACAGAGAAGAATCCTTCCTTCATTTATGATGTAATCATAAGGAATACATCTGGTGTGTGAAAATATTGGAACAAACTGCATTAAAACAAGCTCAGGATTTAGCTTTTAAAAAACAAAAAATCTTTCAAAAAAGTCCTTTTCGATATTTACTTCGTTCCATGCTAGCTAGCATGTTTATAGGGTTTGGGGTTATTGTTGCTTTTAAGGCAGGTAATTTCTTTTACCTCGAACAATCACCATTTGCCTTTCCTATCGCAGCGTTAACGTTTGGAGCTGCAATTATTTTAATCACCTATGGTGGGGGCGATTTATTTACAGGAAACACTTTTTACTTTTGCTATACAGCTTTTCAACAAAAAATAAGTTGGAGTGATGTTAGTAGGCTTTTGCTTACAAGTTATCTTGGAAATATATTAGGGGCGATCTTTTTTGCCTTTTTATTTTCTCAACCGGACTATTTTCCGATCAAGGAACAACTGGTTTCTTAATGAGTGTTGCTGAAAGAAAGGTCCAACTACCTACTACTGAATTATTTTTTAGAGGAATTCTTTGTAATTGGCTCGTATGTCTTGCCTTTTTCATCCCGATGAGGCTTGAAAGTGATGGAGCGAAATTATTTACCATGATGCTGTTTGTGTTTTGCCTTTTCATCTCAGGCTATGAGCACAGCATCGCCAATATGTGTACCTTTGCGATTGCATTTGTGTCTAATCCACCTGAAATCTTTACATTAACTGGTGTTGTTCATAATTTAATACCTATTACACTTGGAAATATGATAGGTGGCGGAGTTTTAATGGGTTGGATGTATTATGTGAATAAACCATTTATGATAGATGAGAAATAGGTGTTAAACCTTGGCTGACATGTTATCAGCCTTTTTATATGAGGTGGAATACTGGGGTTATTTTCGATTTCCTTAAAAAATTATCTATTTTTGAATCTTATTTTCGATTCTGGAAATATATTTTCCATTTTAGCTTGTTTATTTTCGATTAGAAAATTCTCGACAAAAAAACCGAGGCACTCCTTATATCAGCCTCGGTTCTTCAATTACTTTTTAAAAATGCCAAAAGGCTTACCTACTGGTAAAACAACTTGGCCAAAATGCGTATTTAAAACAACTGCTGCAGATCCATAAAAAGACAGCAAAGCGATAATTAACTCAGACACAGCCGCTAGCATATGAGTGGCTTCATGCATAATGCCAAATGTGCTTAATGATAACCCAATGAATAAGAAATCAATAAAAACAAAAATAAAGAATAATACTTTATGAGTTTCCATTGCACCGATGGTCATATACACACTAAAGATCAAATAACCAATAAACGCAACTCCAAGCTGTTTTGGATCAACATTTGCTGCTAAATTTTCACCAAAAGCACCTAGTTGTATAAGCCAGGACATACCAACACCGAACCAGAATAAACCGAACGCTCCAAATGCGGTTGTCCCAAAAATATTATTGTGTTTTGCATCTTGAACACAGGCAAACAGTTGAGCTAATCCGCCTAAAAAGAAAGCCCAAGGCAAAATAAATGATAAACCGTCTGTTAGCCCTAATTTCTGTGATGATGCAACAAGAGTTACCATCGCTAAACCGAATAGTCCTAGTGCTGATGGATCTGCCGTTGTAATTTTTACTTGATGATTATTCATAATTTCCTCCTAAAAAGACATACTTAAATAAAATACAGAATGGAGGAATCGATGTCAATCTGTTTAATAGAAGTCGAATTATTGAAAAAATATAAACTTATATGTAGTTGCTTTATACATATAGATTGTAATCGCAAACATCAAAGTAGACATTTTTAGTAAGTTTGGGCGGATTTTTGTAAGTCAGATGGTTTTTTTTCAAGTTTAAGAGTTTTTCAAGCAAATAACTGAGTATTTTTGTAAAATCTATTATTTTTTTGCAAACACTTAAAAGATGGAACATCTCTGTTCCATCTAGTAAACTATCTTTGATATTGGACACGATGCAGGTTAGCAAAAATTCCACCTTGTTCAATTAATTCATCGTGCTTTCCTTGTTCTGCAATTCCATCCTCTGTTACCACCACAATACGATCTGCGTTTCGAATCGTTGCGAGACGGTGCGCGATAACAAGTGTTGTTCGGTTTTGCGATAGCTCTGTTAAGGCTTGCTGAATAATGAGTTCAGTTTCTGTATCTAATGCTGAAGTAGCTTCGTCTAAGATTAGAATTGGCGGATTTTTCAAGAACATTCTCGCAATCGCCATACGTTGCTTTTGGCCTCCTGATAACTTTAAGCCACGTTCACCAATTTGCGTATCATAGCCAAATGGAAGTGATTCGATAAAGCTTTCTAAGTGCGCTCTTTTGGCCGCTTCTTCAATTTCCTCTTGTGTTGCCCCTAGTTTTCCGTAGGCAATGTTTTCCCTTAACGTACCCGTAAACAGGAACACATCCTGCTGGACAATTCCAATTTGAGATCGAAGAGATTGCTTTGTCATATTTCGTACATCAATACCATCGATTTTGATTGATCCGTTGTCAACATCGTAAAAACGAGGAATGAGTGTACAAATCGTTGTTTTCCCTGCACCTGATGGTCCGACAAATGCAATAGTTTCACCAGCCGAAATCGACAAGTCTATTCCATTTAGTACCCGTTTATGCTCATCATAGCCAAATGTGACATCTTGAAATGAAATATCACCGCGAAGGGTTTGAACTTCAACCGCATCTTTTACATCCTGAACATCTGGCTCTGCATCAAGTAACTCAGTGAATCGCTTAAAACCAGCCATTCCCTTTGGATAAAGCTCCATTAAGGCACTAATTTTATCAATTGGTTTAAAAAGAACGTTAATGTACAACACAAAACCAACTAGCTCACCGTAAGTAAGCTGTCCAGTATAGCTTAGCCATGCTCCCACAACAAGAACCGCTAATGTAACAAATCGTGTCATCATATAAATTCCTGATAAGCTAAAGGACATAACTTTGTATCCACCAAGCTTTGCTTTACGGAATTTTAAGTTATTTACAGAAAAGCGTTTGTTTTCAAAGCTTTCATTTGTAAAAGATTGGACAACACGTACACCTGATACACTATCCTCCACACGGGCATTTACATCAGCTATTTCCCCGTACATCTTTTTCCAAGCACGGTTCATTTTTAAATTACTCACCACTATAAGCCAACCTAAAAAAGGTAAAATGACAAGTGCTACTAATGCCAGTTTTACGTTTACCGTAAACATAATCCAGAAGGCGCCAACAAACGTCATAATGGAAATAAATAAATCTTCAGGACCGTGGTGGGCAAGCTCACCGATATCCATAAGGTCATTTGTAATCCGGCTCATAATATTTCCTGTTTTCGTATTATCGAAAAACTTAAATGATTGCTTTTGAACATGCTGAAACAGCTGTTTTCTCATATCTGTTTCAATATTAATTCCAAGCATATGACCCCAATAGTTTACGATATACTGCAAAAATGTACTTATAATATAAAGAACAAATAGTGCAACACTGACAGATACGATCGCAGACCAATTTTCAGTTGGCAATAACGAATCAATAAACCATTGAACGGCAAGCGGAAATGCTAATTCTAATACAGCCACTATGATCGCACTGCTAAAGTCAATAATGAAAAGCTTTTTATGAGGGATGTAATACGAAAAAAAACGCTTTAGCATCTTACTTCTCCTTTTCTATTCCAATAAATACTATTATATTAGCATATTTAAACAATTAGCTATATCAAAATGTTGTTGTTTCCGATGAACTAACGATATAATGAAAAGTATTACATATTGAAAGGAGAAATACCCTTGCCAAAATTAATCGGTTATATCGGTACTTACACAAAAGGTGATAGTAAAGGAGTTTATAGCTTCACGCTTGATACAGATGCTGCAAAACTTGGAGATATTAAGCCTGTAGCAGAATTGGACAACCCTACATATGTAAACTTAAGTCAAGATAACAAAAATCTTTATGCTGTTATAAAAGAAGGAAATCAAGGCGGAGTTGCTTCTTATTCTATTAACGCTGAAACTGGTGACCTTTCTGAAATCAACCGTGAATTACTTGATGGTGCTTCTCCATGCCATGTGAGTGTAGATCGTGGAAACAAGCAGGTTGTGACGGCTAACTACCATAAAGGAACAGTGGAATCATTTTTAGTCAATGAAAATGGAACCGTTTCTCCAGCTGTATCAGTTGTAGAGCATACTGGAAAAGGTCCACATGAAAGACAAGAAAAGCCTCATACTCACTTTTCCGGTTTTACACCTGATGAAAAATACGTTGTGGCTGTTGACCTAGGAATTGATAAAGTCATTACTTACAAAATTGAAAACGGTAAACTAGAAGAAGCCCACACATTGCTTGTAAAAGCTGGTAGTGGCCCAAGACATATTACCTTCCATCCAAATGGTAAATTTGCTTATGTCATGACTGAACTAAGCAATGAAGTGATTGCATTAAGCTACAATTCTGAAACTGGTACATTTACAGAGCTTCAGTACATCCCAACAATCCCTGAAGACTTTACTGAAAATAGCCAGGGAAGTGCGATCCATATTTCTTCTGATGGACGTTTTGTTTATGCAGGTAATCGCGGGCATGACAGTATTGCGGTTTATAGCGTAAATCAAGAGTATGGTGAATTATCCTTTATTGAATACACATCAACTGAAGGTAGCTGGCCACGTGATTTCGTCCTAGATCCAACTGAAAAGTTCGTTGTTGCTTCAAATCAAGAAAGCAGTAATCTTGTTCTTTTTGCAAGAGATACAGAAACAGGGAAATTAACATTATTAGATTCAACTGTATCTGTTCCTGATCCTGTGTGTGTTAAGTTTTTGAATGTTTAATATTCTAACTTTTTTATGATTGTCCTTCATCATGTTATGAAGGACTTTTCTTATGCTCGTTTTTTTGGTTTTGTCCTTCATTCCCTCTTTGAAGACCTTTTCTCTCGAGCTTCTCACGGGTTTAATTCTTCATCACCTTTATGAAAGACTTTTCCAGTTTTCTTATTCCCACTCAATTCATTACATCTTTCTAACTAAATCAAATCCTCACCGGTGCACCCGTTTTAGCTGAAGTAAGCGCAGCAACTGTTACTTTCTGTGTTTTAAAGGCATCATGGTAGGTTGATAGAATACGAGATGTATCACCAGTTCGGATGGCATGGATAAAAGCTTCATTTTCTTTTACATATGGATCGATTGTTTCTTTTATTGATTGTTTTTTACCTTTTTTGACCATTTCAATTCCTTCGAATCCGATATGTAGAATTCCTTTGTTTGTATAGTAATCCAATCCAACATTTGAAACTCCTTCTGGGAGGATACAAGTATTGGAAAGATTAGCGATCACACCATTTTCGAATGTCATTGTCACGGTTCCGACATCATGGACGGAAACATTTTCATACTGTTCTGCAATTGATCGCTTTCCGTACGCAGCATATATTTCCTTGACTTCCCCAACAGTATAGCGGAGTAAATCAACTAAATGAGTTGTTTGCTCAATAAACTGACCACCTGATGTTTCTTGATTTCTCCACCATGGGACAGTCGGCATGGACCCCATCCAACCACCTGTAATCATGCCAAGTGTTTGTTCCTCTAACTCTGCTTTTAAGAGATTAGTTGTTTCGCGATAGCGAAAATGATAGCCGACAGATGTGATAACTGAGGATTCATCTAATTTTAATAAAATCTCTTTTGGTGTTTTCACATCAGTATCAAGTGGTTTTTCCACCAAAAATGGTATCCCTCTTGATATCAACTCACTCTCAATTTCTTGATGTGCAAACGGAGGAACACAAATGTATACAGCATCTAAATTTTCTTTATCTAACATTCTGATAAGATTATCATATCCATTAGCATCATCAAATTTATTCGCAAACTTTGCGGCTTTTTCCATACTAGTCCCACAAATTGCTTTGATTTGTAGTCCTTCCATTTTCTGTAGAATATTTGTATGAACACCACTAAACCAACCTGTACCGACTACCCCAATATTCAGCATCTTCCCATCCTCCTATATATAAAAATAATATAGTACTAGTTTATCTAACGTTGTAGACGCTTACAATACTTATTAATGACATAAAAAAAGACAAACCTCTGAAATCATGAGATTTGTCAATTTATATAAAACCCCTTAGTATTGCTGACTCAATTCTGCCTTCTTCGTCACAGTGCTTGTGCTTTTATTCTCCTCTAGCCATAAAATACTAGTTACTCCCCTTGGGTAATACTTACTTCCTGATATTTCACCGGAAATAATTTGATCACTCCAGCTCCAAACAGATAGAGTTGGGTGTGTTAGCCATTCTACATGAGCTGCGTCTGCTTTTGCACCTGTTTCATCCCATACCCAGCCTAGTAATTTACGGGTTATAAATTGGCTTAGGTAGATTTTGCTTAACCATGAGTTATTACTTGTTGACGAAATTTTCCATCCGCCATCTTCAAATAAGCAAACATCCTTCACTAATACAGTTTTTAAATGTTTTTCTAAAGCTTGAATATAGGAGCCAAAACGTCCATTTGGATCGAGAGCTTCTTCACAATTTGTGAAATATGGGAAGATTAGTCCTTCGATGGCAGGAATAATTTTTGAATCATTGTTTTCGCCAACAACGGCCGGGATATAGCCTTGTTCCGTCACAAAGCTAACGATACTTTCTGCGCATTTTTCCGCTTGCTCACCTGATTGTTTAGCAAGGTCTGCTTTTCCATTTTCAGCAAAGATCTTTTCTAATGCAACATAAGAAGCCCAGCATTTACCCGCCATATAAATGTTGTTTCGTGCTTGACCTAGAGATACATCTAGGCTGTCATACGTTGTTATTTCAGCTCCCCCCATCACGCGTGTAGAATCAAGACCCATGATTCCGTTACGTTCTTCAGGCTTTGGATGGTCACGATTTATCATACTTTCGAAACACTTCATAAAGATCTCCATATTTTCTTGTAGCCAATCGGTATCCTTCGTTTGTTCAACATAAACAGTTGCACATAAGATCCAATTCACAAGCTGTTCATGTGTCATATGTGAAAAGCATCCATCTAAGCCATATAATTCATAAGAAGAAAATTGCGGACGAGAGATCGTGTTCGCTACCCCCATATCATGTGTAAAGCTAATGCCACCTGGATATTCTGTTTCATCATTTGGAAAACGAACCTTGTCTTCATAACTAAATCGTTTCACAAACATGTCTAGCTCATTTTTCACTGTCCATGGATTCATTTTCATTTCAAAAAACAGTTGATCTACAGTTAAATCGAAGGTGTTCATCATACGATATTCCCCTTCATTTACAATCCAGAAGGGCTCTCCGTCAGCTTCAAGAAATTGTGTACATCCATAGTAGCTGCGGATGGAATGTGCTATCATAAACCGCTGATCATCTGATAAATGTGTAGCATTATCAACTAGTTCATTTGCTTTTTTAGCGCGCTCGATGATTTTAGCTGCATTTTCCAACGAGTATACGGCAACTTCCTCAATATTTTTAAAGTATTTTGTATAATAGTAAGAAGCATCCAAACCTGCCGTGACATAGCCTGAACGATGGAAGCAAATCGCAAACTGATACGTACGACATGTGCCTGCTGGAACATCCATTATCAACGCCGCAATTGGACCTAGGCCAAATGTCCAGTTTTCCTCAAACGGTGTTGTTAAAATATTTTCCATACTAAAATGCATAGCTGATTTAACATCAGGATTAGATGACACAATCCCTGTTATGCGACCTTGACCAACTCCAGAAAAACCTTCACATGTATCATCTAAACGGCGCATTGAACTATATGGATCATTTCCTTCATAACCCAAAAAAGCACGTCTTGATTTATTGCCTTTTGTGTTATCAATAGTCAATTCAGCAATGACAGCTGGCAGGAGGGTTAACTTCATTTCTTTATCAGAAGCTGTTTGTGGATCTGGTACAGATTGAACTTGAGAATAAACTGTAAATGTTATATCTCCTGCTTTCCAAGTATCGGTACCAAGCTTAAACTCACGCGTTACTTCATTTTTATCAAAAGGGAAAATAATTTTAGGTTTATTTTGATCTGGATCTAGGTTTTCAATATCATAGCGCTTACTTTCATCATCTCCAACATCAAAGAAAGGTAAAGCATCATACATTCCTTCTTTGTCACAAGATTCAACACCGATAAACACACTTTTTCGAGGAGATCGTCCTAATTCAAGGTCAAGTCCTCCTCCACTACCCGGAAAGCCTAATGTAAAGCTTGAAAAAGAACCAATTGGCGAATGGTGAGCATTGAAAAATTGATTTTTTGGCATAAGATCCCTACTTTCTTAAAGGCTATTTTGTAAACTTTGTTGCTTAGTAATAATAATTATTTAGGTTGATTGCAGATCAAGGATGCTTGCTTCAATCAACCTAAACAGTTTTGTATATAAAACCTGTTAAATAATAACAATCTTTTAAAAAAGTGCGCTACTAAAGTTTAAAGGTGAAAGATTAGCTAAACCGGCTAAATGCTTACGTCTTATCCAACACCATTTATTATTAGCATTAACCCTTCACAGAACCAGCAGCAATTCCTTCAACAATTCGATTACTAAAGAAAAAGAATGCAATTAATATTGGAATAATACTGATCATAAGGGTTGCGCCGATTGCTCCCCATTCTGTCATATACTGACCAATAAAATTCTGTATACCAACCGTTAACGTTTTATATTTATCAGAACTAATGAATGTATTGATAAATATAAATTCATTCCAGTTGTAAATCATATTAATAATGACAGTTGTTGACAAAACAGGGGCTGTCATTGGTAACGTAATTTGAAAGAAAATACGATGAATTGAACACCCGTCAATAACTGCAGCCTCTTCAACCTCACGTGGTAATGTGTAATAAAAGCCCATTAAAATCATAATTGTAATCGGTAAATTAAATGCTACATAAGATAAAACGACCGACAATGGGTGGTCAACTAAATTGACCTTTAAGAAAAAGTCGAAAAGCGGAATTAATGTTGAGTGAACAGGAATCATTAATCCTACCATAAATAACCCTAAGACTAATTTATTTAACTTCCAATTCATTCTTGTAATTGCAAACGTTACAAAGCTAGCTAACAGTACTGTTAAAACAACCGCAGCAACTGTAATCCAGACACTATTAAAGAAATATAAACTAATATTCCCTTCTGTCCAAACAGTAGTGTAATTCTCCCATTTCGGATTAGTTGGAAGTGAAAATGGAGAGTTACTAAATACTTCTTGGTTGTCTTTTAACGAAAAGAAGAACAACCAGATGAGTGGATATACTTGAAAGACAGCGATAACTGCAAGAACGATATATAATACTCCGTAACCAATTCGTTTCCCTAACATGCTTTCGGTCTTTGGGGTAGAGACAGTGACACTTGCTTGTGTTTGTTGCTTTGCTTCTATGCTCATGTGTATTCTGCTCCTTTCTTAATACTGAATTTCTTCACCAGTGGCTGTGAATTTTCGAATAATCCATGTGACGACAAGACAGATAAGTAGCAAGAAGAAGCCAACTGCACTACCATATCCAAAGTCATATGTTCCAAATGCTTTTTGGTACATATATGAGGCCATAACCTCACTTGATCCGTTTGGTCCTCCGCCAGTCATGACGTAGATTAGATCAAAGTATTTTAGTGAACCTACAATTGCTAACACAATCGTTACCTTTATGACACCCGCAATGAGAGGAACTTTGATTTTATAAGCGATTTGAAAAGCATTCGCTCCATCGATTCTAGCAGCCTCAATAAGAGACTCTGGTATATTCTTTAAAGCCGCATAGTAGATTAAGATATAAAACCCTGCATATTGCCAAATGATTGGAACAAAAATTGCTCCTAATACATATTTTGGTTCTGCTAGCCATGCTGGTGGGTTGTCTACCCTCATCGACATTAGTAAGCTATTTACCAATCCGTTTGAAGGATGATAGATTTTTAACCATAGCTGCGCAATTGCAACTGAGGAAAGCAGCATTGGAATTAGATAGATTTTTCGTAAAAAATTAGCTCCTTTGATCTTCCCAGCGAGTACTAATGAAATAATAAGGTATCCTGCTAAACTAAGTGCTGAGAAAATCGCTAATAAAAAAGAATGATAGGCACTATCCCAGAACTTTCCATCTGTTAATAGTTTCATATAATTATCGAGTCCGATAAAAGTCATTTCTCCAATACCATCCCACTTCATTAACCCATAGTAACCTGTTAAACCGATTGGGATATAAATTAAAACCATGATGAGTAGTAGTGCAGGTAATACATATAGTGCGATTACTAATTTATTGGACATCACTTTATCCATTTTTTCATCACCTTTCTTTTAGAAGGTATAAAGTTTTTAACTACTTTAGCCCCTTCTATATTCCATTCACAATCGAAATATTTATATCGTAAAAAAATGAAATTTGAAGTTTTTTATTTGGAAGATATCATTGTTTTGAGGCTATTTGGGTATAGAAAAGGGACATATCGATCAACATTGATATGTCCTTTTCACTTGCTTCAAAAAATCGTTCGCTTACTCTTCACTCGCAAGAGCTTCTTCATGTTTTTTCGCAAATTCTTCTGGTGTTACTTCTTCACCAAATAATGCTTGAATCATATTTAAGTGTTCTTCAGCTACAGATGCGCTCATTTGAACATCAGCATATAATGTGATGTTGCTAGCATTGCTTAGCTCATCTAGTACATCAATGTACATTTGTGGTAAATCAACAGAAGCTGTATCAACTTTTGTTGCCGGGATAACACCAGCGTCCGTTACAGAACGCTCACCCCATTTTTGTACGAAGAACTCTACGAATTTTTTCGCCTCTTCTTTTACCTCTGAATTTTCAGATACGAATAATCCTACTCCTGGACCACCAACAAAGCTGTTAATATCACCTTTTCCACCCTCAACTGTAGGGAATTTAAAAAATCCGATAGAATCTCTGAATTCCTGTGGAACATCTTCGTTTGTTGTGTAGTTTGGTAACTCCCAAGATCCCATTAAATACATTGCTGCTTGTCCGTTCATAAATGGACCTTTTGCTTCATCATTAGAAAGGCCATTGAATCCCTTTACAAATGCATCCATACCAACTAGATTTTGAATTTCTTCAGCAGCTTTAACTAGTGCAGGATCCTCAAAAGAACCTGAGCGATTGATTGCGTTTGTTAATGTTTCAGGACCACCTAAACGATCTGCTAAATACATATACCATAATGAACCTGTCCAGCGATCTTTGTTTCCTAATGTAATTGGTGTAACTCCATTGTCTGCTAGAGTTTTCACAACGTTTTTAAAGTCTTCATAAGTTTCTGGTACTTCTAGATTGTATTTTTCAAAGATTTCCTTATTGTAATAAATGGGTGCAATGTTTAATTCAAGCGGTAAACCATATGTTTTTCCATCTACTGCATATGCTTCAGTTGTACCTGCAATAAATGAATCTTTTAAACCGCCTTCTAAAATGTCATCAAGTGGTGCAAACTTATTTCCTTTTATATATGGATCTAAGAAACCTGCTGCCCATGTCATTCCTACATCTGGTAGCTCATTTGACGCTGATAATACTTTTAATTTTTCCTTATATTGCTCATTACTTAAAATTTCTTGTTCAATTTTAACCCCTGGATTCGCTTCTTCATATTCTGCCGCGATTTCATTGACAATCATATTATGTTGCTTCGAGCTTCCAGAAGGCCAAAGGTGCATTAACTTAACAGTAACCTTGTCTCCACCAGAGCTTCCTTCACTTGACTCTCCGGAGCTGGAGCTTGAACAGCCCGTTAGAGCAAGCCCTAAAACCATTGTAAGGACAAAAAATATTGATATCGCTTTCTTTTTTAGCATGAATCTTTCCCCCTCTTTCTTTCATCTTTCCTTTGTTATGCGCTTACAACATTATTATAGCAACGTTCTTTTAATAGAATAAGGTAACATTGGTTGGGGAAAATTCCACATTTTTTAGGTTTCCTTCATCATCGCTGTTTTTCGATATTTACTTGGTGTTTGTCCCTCATATTCTTTAAAAATCTTAATAAAGTATTTAGATGTATTGTA
>DASQMK010000426.1:0-1643 GCA_035645575.1 Metabacillus sp. | reverse complement strand
TTCTCCTTGAGGTCCGGCAGACCCTTGAGGTCCAGGAGCGCCAGTTTCTCCTTGAAGTCCGGCAGGCCCTTGAGGTCCAGTAGTCCCCCTTAGCCCCCTTGCTCCCCGTGGCCCAGCAGGTCCGATGTCTCCCTGTTGTCCTCGTGGTCCTCGGGGTCCTGGAGGACAGTCGCAGTTTTTTTTCTTTTTCGAAAAATTTGGACAGCATCCTATTTTCCCGAAGTTATTTCCAGTAATTTTCAAATTTATCAACTCCCTTCACTACAAATAATATGTTTTTAAATACATACCTGACTGGGCTTAAAAGATAAAAATGGAATATCCTTCCTTTTTGCTTGTTTATCAGTACTTACCCTAATGTAAGATAGCTGTACGCATGAAATCACATCATAATAATTATTGATTAATTAATGAAGGATTTTTGGTAGACTCAAAGAAAGTTAACAAGGAACGTTTGTTCTATTTTATTGTAAAATAAAAAAATCCTTAGTTAGAAAGAGGATGAAGAATTAAATATAAATATTTATATTGTAATTATAAATTTTGCTCTAAAAATTTTGACATTTTCTTCTTCAACGAAACCAGCTAATAGTTTGTCAATATTTTTCATTAAAAACTAAAAATCTTTATCGATCTATCTCCCCACTTTCAGAAATAATCGTTGCCGCGATCTTTTCTCCAATACCAGGGATAGATTTGATGATATTATATTCTTCAATTTCTTTGCGAGAGCGTCTATCTCTGTCTCTAACTTTGATAGATGCTCTTTCTATTGAAGAAGAAAACTCTGAAAGAGTTAAGAGTGACACCACGGAATATAAATCTCCAAAAACCCCTTTATATTCAGGAAACACTTGTTCAAGCACTGCTTGAAATTGAAGCCTTGTTTGGATCATGACGCCAGTTATATTTTCATGTTGTCGTGTAAGATTTCGAAGGTTCAATAACTGGATACCACGCTTTTTATATGGCTTTAACTCCTCTATAGAACAACTCACAGAGAAGATAGGCATCTATAGCACATCTGTCTTTACTTTTCTTAAACTTGAGCTTCGAGCCTTGTATGAAATCAACGGATTGATAATAATCAATAAATATTCTCGTTCTTCTAAGTAATGAACGACAGGAACTTGATAATGCCCAGTAGCTTCTAAAAAGACTGAAGGCTTTTTTCCAGACTCTCGTTTTATATTCTCTAGAAATGTAGTGAACTAAGCCCCTCAAGGGTATTACTTTAAAGCTCTTACGATATGGTTTATCTTTATCCAAATGCTTGAACTTGACTTTCACTTTTTGAAACATCCAGACCAACGACTGGATTCATTCTTAATCTCCTCCTAAACTAGTAGTTTGCCAGTAACCTCTAATCCTCCATGTAGTGTCACTGCTTCGCTTGTTATATATACGAGATCTGAGTCCCAACCAGCCTCAATCATGTTTCTACAAGTAGGTATAAATGCTAAATTAAAAATGTACAAAAGTGATCGTTTAAGTATGTACAGTTTAGATCACTAAAATGCATAATATTCTGGGGTTTGAAGTAAATAGTCTTTCAGACTTACCAAAATTAAAGATGTTAATGGAGAGCTTGAAAATGAAGATTAATAAGAGTAAATTGGCTCGTGATATGGGAGTTGACCGGA
>DASQMK010000425.1:0-6139 GCA_035645575.1 Metabacillus sp. | reverse complement strand
AACTAACATCTTTATCAGGGTGCATAAATGGAACTCCATTTGGTTTTCGTTTTGCTTCAAGTAATTCTCTATTTTCAGGAGTATTCCACCCGATATCATTTGTCGGGTGTACCCACTGATCTCCAGCCATTATAGCTGGGTCAATATCATCACTCCATTTATTTAATGGAGAATTCTCTGAATTATAAAAGCTATCTCCGATTAATACTCCGTAGTCATTAACGAAAGGTTCTTTCATTTTTATACCAGTACCCTTCCAAGACGGCGCATGGATTTGATGTGGTAATGTTTCATCAATTGAAAAAATTTTCTCGTTTTCCTTCTTCACATATATCACCTTTCTTATTTCATTTGTTAATAGGATAACCAACCATAGGGAGAGTCAGCTTTCCGATTTCTTCCTCTAATAGAAAACGGAAATATTGAGAAACTAAAAAAGAAGTATCTTGAAACTTATCAGTTGAGGTGAGTATATTGAAGAGAAAAGCATTTCGGAATCAAGCTGTAAAACATAATAATACGCCAACAGAAAGTCTTCCAGATGTAGAGTTTGCTGAAATTAATGATGATGAAAATCCAATTAAGGGTGCAAATCGAAATTCTAAACATGGAAAGCAAGGGAAATAATCATGACACGTAAAAATATGAAAAGCAAAGATATGCAAAATCATAAAATCCCTACTGATAAAGATTTGCTACAAGAGGAATTTGGGCATGAAATGGGAGACGTGAATGCGTCACAAATTTATGGTGCTCTAGCAGGAAATAAAAAGAAAGAAAAGAAAAAGTGAGAGGGGTTCTCTCACTTTTTCTTTATCCTACCTTTGATTCGATTTCACATGATAAAGCTGTATAAACAGATGTCTTTGTGTTAATAGCATCATAATAGACAAGAATGAAGGAGTCTTCTTGTACCATTTTTCCCGTTTTAAGGTAGTGGTTCAAGTTAAACGGTAAGGTTTCAAGAACTGTATGTTTGAATAAGTCCTTTTCCGTGAGTTGTTTTTTTGCAAAATCTTCGCCTAAGAGAAGTGGGTTTTCTAAAATAGAGTGATAAATTTTACTACGATCTTGCTTAGATAATGAGTCATTCCACCATGGTTTACGAGGTTTGTATCTTTGATTGCGTAAGTAATCGTATTTCATAAAACCACTGACAACCTGTACCTCTTCACGGTTATAGCTTACAAGAAATTCATATAAATGTTTATATAAATCTTCTAGCTGGTGGCCAATTCTACTCCAGCCTTTTTCATCCCAAAATGTTCCGAAGTCCTGGAAAAAATCAAATGGTGTTGGAAAAACCTTTGAAACCAAGTATTCAATCGTTTCATCCATTCGATGATCATTCCAATATTTTTCCAATACATCTTCTACATGCTTAATTTTTGTAATGTCTTCGAAGGAAAGAATGTTATTTTTCAAAATTTCATAAGGGGAATGATCCATATAAACATATCCATGATCTTCTGCTCGCAGTCTCAGACCAGTCCCTCTTAACATTTTCAAAAATCCAAGCTGAAGCTCTTCTGGACGTAATTCAAAAACATCATTAAAGGTTTTCTTAAAGGAATGATAATCTTCTTCAGGTAAACCAGCTATCAGGTCAAGATGCTGATCAATTTTTTGTCCTTCTTTTACCATTGTAACGGTCCTTGTTAATTTATTAAAATTCTGTTTTCTCATCACCAGTTCGTTTGTTGCATCATTTGTTGATTGAACCCCAATTTCGAATCTGAACAAGCCTTTAGGAGCATTGTCATTTAAAAATTGGATAACCTCTGGTCTCATAATATCCGCCGTAATCTCAAATTGAAATACGGTACCTGGCTTGTGTTCATCAATGAGAAATTGAAACATTTCCATCGCATAGCTACGGCTAATATTAAATGTACGGTCAACAAATTTAATTGTTTTTGCACCATGTTCCATTAAAAAGCGAATATCCTCTTTTACCTTTTCACGATCAAAGTAGCGAACACCTACCTCAATGGAAGAAAGGCAAAATTGGCAGCTGAATGGACACCCACGACTAGTTTCAATATACGTAACACGCTTTGAAAGCTGGGGTAAATCTTCTTTAAAACGAAATGGAGAAGGTAATGTTTTTAAGTCAATTTTATTACGTTGTGGTTTAATGTGTATTTTCTCATCTTCACGGTAGGCAATTCCACTAACATTTGCAAAGTTTTGTTCACCATGCAATTCATCTAATAGTTGTTTAAAAGATTGTTCTCCTTCACCAATGATAATATAGTCTACTTCAGGAATTTTTTCCATCCATTCTCTCGTATCATAAGTTACCTCTGGTCCACCTAAAACAATGATCAAAGAAGGATTGATCTTTTTTAACATTTTTACTACTTTAATCGTTTCTTCTATGTTCCAAATATAGCAGCTAAAGCCAATAATTTCCGGCTTTTTGGCATGAAGGTCACTTACAATATTCATAGCGGGATCTTTAATTGTGTATTCGGCTAACTCTACATCATACTCAGGCTCTGCGTAGGCTTTTAAATAGCGAATTGATAAACTTGTATGAATATATTTTGCATTTAATGTCGATAAAACAGTTTTCATTTTTACACCACTTCTATCTGATTTTATAAAAACATTGCATAAAGCGTTGCAATCAATTATTTATTTTACCATATTGCTTCAATTGGGTATATAACCACAGTATGGAAGGAATTCCAGGCTTTTAAACCAAAATGAGACATTTCCCCCTTTTTAGGGAAATGCCTCAATAGAAATGAATATTATTTATTTAATGAAAAGGGCTTTATATACAATTGAGACGGCTTCAACTCAATTATCGGGCTCGTAATTTCTTTCACTGCTCTTGTCGATAAAACAGCAGTTAACAAAATTGATAGAAGAGTAAGCAAGGCAATGCTTTGATAATCACCTAACCACTGAATGGCCTCGCTATTTCTCATATACTGAATGATGAACCCATGAAGAAGGTACACATAGAATGTTCTTGTTCCCCACTCTGTGTAAAAAGCATGTTTTGTAGGGATTAACGATAAAAAACTAAGAGAAGTGATCAATGTTAATGTGTAAAAGCCCATTCGAATAAAGGCGTTAAAAATTGATAGTTCCCCAAACTGTGAATAGGGCTTTGAACCAAATAACCATTCATAATCAAAGTCAAGATAAAAGTAAGAAACAAATGTTATGGTTAACAATTGCACTGCAATAATTCGAATATTTGGTTTGGTGATAAATGTAAAATGCTCTTTCTTTAAATAAAAACCAATTAAAAATAATGGGAAAAACACAAATGTTCTTGATAAGCTTAAATAATTACTTACGATGTCAAAATATCCTATCGCAATCCCTAACGTAAAGGCTACAAATAATGCCCATTTAGGAGAAAGCTTCGTTGCTCCAAATAAGAAAACATTCCAGTAAAATAAACTGACTAAAAACCATAATGACCAGTGAGGATCTAACGGATCTAGAACACTTGCCCCTTGTTTTGCAATCGCAAAATAGTAAACAGAATAAATTCCTTGGAAGATAAGATAAGGTAAAATAAGCTTTTTTGCAATTTTACTTACATACCCCTTTTTGTTAAATCCTTTTGCAAAATAACCAGAGATTAAAATAAATGCCGGCATATGAAACGTATAGACAAATTTATAAATTGTCAGCATGATATCACTTTCATCGATAAATGGTCGGATGATATGGCCAAAAACAACTAAAAAAATCAAAAAGAATTTTGCATTATCAAAATAACTCAAACGATTTTTCATTAATTTATCATTCCCCTTGAAGTAGTAAATCGTAAAATTATCTTTTTTTATTCCCAAATCGTGTTGGAAATAAACATTGTTTATCTAAATGAACTTAGTTGTACTTACTTACAGTGATTTCGATACAGATTGATTTTTTATTAGGGACGTAATAAAGCTGTCATCTATTTGTAAAAAGATGACAGCTTTTGTGAATATTCGCTTTGAAATTGTTTTAAATAGGACCTTTGTACAATTGATTGAAAAGAGAATCCTAGAGCTGTACAACCATTCCTAATACTTATTGCAACAAAGTTTATACAAAACATCTTACTATATTACACCTTTTACGGTAAAAAAGAAACATTTTCTATCATTTTGTAGATAGGTGAAGGACAATGAAAGAACTTGTAGAATAGAACTTATAGAAGAAAGTTTGTCATCAATAGGGGTGAATGAATTGAAACAAACGATGGAGGATCACGAAATCGTTACCTTAAAAGCACAATTAGCTAAATTAGAAGAAGAAAATGAAATGCTAAAATGTAAGTTACTGCAGCACGAAAATATCTTAGAAGGTGCATTAGATGCGGTAGCTATTTTTGATGAAAATATGAAATTTATTGATGTAAACTCTGCTGCATGTCACATGTTTCAATTAAAGAAAAAAGAGTTATGTCAAAAAAGCTTGTACGATTTTTTATCATTGATTCCCAAAAATCAATTGAATCAAATGTTGGATACAATTGACCAAGATAATCCTAGTAGGAATGAACTAATTGTAAAGCTTGAGAATGGACAGGTTAAATTTTTAGAAATTTCTGTACGTAAAAAGGCGATAAACGGATATGACCTAGCTATGATCAAAGATGTGTCATTTAAAAAAATGCTTGAGCGCGAAAGAACTATCAATGAACAGCTTTTCAAAGACCTCTTTCATCGAGCTGTAGATGGAATTGTCATTTTTGATCAAGATGGAGCATTTATTGATGCTAATGGGTCCTTTTGTACAAGCTTTGAAATTAATATAAATCAGTTGAAATCATTTGTTTTAGGAGATTTTATTGATGAGCCGGATCTTTATAAATTGGATCGATTATGGAATATGTTAAAAGAAAATGGTAGTGCAAAAGGTGAGCTTCCAGTGTTACTTAAAAATGGAAGTAAGAAGGTTTTTGAGTTTACTACTACATCCAATATTATCAATGGTTTCTATATGGCCATTATGCGGGATATTACTGAAAAACGATCAATGGAAATGAAGCTATATAAAAGCGAGGAACGCTTTAGAGAAATATTTGAAAACGCCATTGATGCTATCATGATTTGGGAAAAGAATGGTCAAATTCTAAAGGTAAATCAAGCTGCCAGTCGAACCTTCGAACTAAGTGAAACAGAGCTTGTTCAAAGAAATATTTTAGATTTTGTGGATCAAAGCTCATCTAGTTTTCGGCGAGTGAAAAAGGAATATTTTCAAACAGGTGCCATAAGAGAAGAATTGCTTTTTCATATGCCAAATGGTCAAAATAAAGAACTCGAGTTTACCTCTAAAATGGACATTTTAGACGGACACCATCTTACAATCTTTCGTAATGTTAGTGAAAGAAAACGAATGGAAAAGGTCTTAAGAGAAAGCGAGCATAAATTTAGGAATATATTTAACGCAGCAATGGATGGTATTATCTTATTTAATAATGATTATGAAATTATAGAAGCAAATCCTACTGCAAGAAAAATATTGAATCTTTCGTCAAGTGATATAAAATCGTATAAAATTTGTGATATCCTTTTTTCAAAGATAGAAGATCTATATCAAGAGGATGAGGTAGATTTCTATGATGCCAAAACTCAGGAAAAGATCTATACCTTTGATAATGGAGAAGAGAAAATTTTAGAGATTTCTTTAAAGCATAATATAAATGAAGATATGAATTTGGCTGTATTTCGAGATGTAACTGAAAAGCGGGAATTAGAAGAACAATTGCGAAAATCAGATACATTAAATGTTGTTGGAGAGCTTGCAGCTGGAATTGCACATGAAATACGCAACCCAATGACTGCATTAAAAGGATTCATTCAACTCTTACAAGGAAGTGTAAAAGAGGACTTTTCAATGTATTTTAATGTCATCACTTCAGAGTTAAGTAGAATTGAATCAATCATTACAGAGTTTCTCATTCTAGCAAGACCCCAGGCAATTAAATTTTCAAAGAAAGATCTCGGCATCATCATGAAAGAAACAACCGAATTACTGAACGCCCAAGCTATACTCGTTAATGTTCAGATGAAACTTGAAATTGAAGACAATCTCCCCTTAATCTATTGTGAGCCGAATCAATTAAAGCAAGTATTTATAAATGTGTTAAAAAATGCAATTGAAGTTATGCCAAATGGTG
>DASQMK010000424.1:0-16111 GCA_035645575.1 Metabacillus sp. | reverse complement strand
TGCAAGAGTTTCCAGTACATAAGAAATAGATTGTTTTTTTAGACATGGTAATTGCTCCTTTTTAAGTTAGATTAATGAATGATAAGTAACCAAATATATAAACCAACAAGGGTAATAAACAATGTTGGGATGGTTAGGATAATTCCTGTTTTAAAATAAGTTCCCCAAGAGATTTTCACACCTTTTAGGGATAAAACATGAAGCCACAATAATGTAGCTAATGAGCCAATTGGTGTGATTTTAGGTCCTAAATCAGATCCGATCACATTCGCGTAAATCAAAGCTTCTCTTATAACACCCGTTGTATTTGTATCAGAAATAGCGAGTGCATCAATCATAACGGTTGGCATGTTATTCATAATTGACGATAAAATCGCTGCAATAAAGCCCATTCCAACTGTTGCTGCAAATAAACCTTGGTCTGCTGTTACTTGTATTAAGTCAGCTAACACATTTGTTAACCCAACATTTCTTAAACTATAAACAACAACGTACATCCCAATTGAGAAAAAGACGATGGCCCAAGGTGCACCTTTTATAACAGTTCTTGTGTTAACTGCAGCGCTTCTTTTAGCCATGAATAAAAAGAAAATCGCTACAATTCCAGCTATAATGGATACTGGAATTCCAATAAATTCACTAGCGAAATATCCAACTAATAATATTCCCAAAACAACCCAAGACAATTTGAACATCTTTTCATCACGAATGGCCTCAACAGGCTTCTTTAATTGAGATAGATCATAATTTCCCGGAATGCTTTTACGGAAAAAGAGAAATAAAACTAAAATACTAGCTCCTAATGAGAAAAAGTTCGGAATGATCATCCTTGATGCGAACTCAACAAACCCAATCCCAAAAAAATCCGCCGAAACAATATTCACTAAGTTGCTGACAACCAACGGAAGTGAGGTTGTATCCGCAATAAATCCGCTGGCGATGATAAATGGAAAGACCATTTTTTCACTAAAGTTTAAATTTCTCACCATTGCCAGTACAATCGGTGTAAGGATTAAGGCAGCTCCATCATTTGCAAAAAATGCAGCAACAATGGCTCCAAGAATACTGACATAAATGAACATTTTGAGTCCATTTCCTTTAGCCGCTCTAGCCATGTGTAAAGCTGACCATTCAAAAAAGCCAATCTCATCTAAAATAAGAGAAATAATGATAATAGCAATAAATGCTAATGTTGCGTTCCAAACAATTGATGTTACATCGATCACATCTTTAAAATCTACTACACCTACTAGTAAAGCTAAAATTGCTCCACCACAAGCAGACCAACCGATAGAAAGTCCTTTCGGCTGCCATATCACTAATGTAAGTGTGAGTAGAAAGATGATTGAAGCTAAAATGACTGATACCATTTGTTATAAACCCTCCATTATTCACACGAAATGCGAAGTCCTTGTTCTTGTAATTCCTGTATACGATAATCTTGATTTGGAAGGTGTTGAAGTAAGTTTTGAACCAATGGATAGTCCTCACTATTTTTATTAAGAGAATAGATAATCCACTGCCCTCTTCTTGCTTCCTTAACAATTCCTGCATCTTTTAATTTACGCAGATGTTGACTTATAGCAGGCTGACTAGCCTTAAAGATTTCAACAAACTCACAAACACAACAATCATGACTGTCCAACATTTTCACCATCGTCAAACGAGTTTTATCACCTAATAATTTTAAAAGTATTGCAGCTTTCTCTATTTCAATTGTGGTCTCTATCATGTATACACCTCCAAACTCCATTCGTATATTAATATATAATAATCTGCTTATATATTCAATGGATATTTTATTATTTGAGCTATCTACTTTGTTTATACATGTTATATGGAAAAATCCATATCTAAGGCGCATTTAAATAAAACGCGCCTTACACTATAAAAACTAGTTATGATTGCGAAGCTTTTTTCGATCCAACCAAAGACCACTTTGTCCCCAGTAATACGACAAAAAACTAATATATTTAATTATCCTCTTTCTCTTTGTGATTCAGTTCTTAACAAATCACGAATATCAGTTAATAACTCTTCTTCTTTGGATAATGTTGGTGCTGTTGCTTCTTCTTTTACTTCTTCTTTTTTCTTGAATCTGTTAATTAATTTAACAAACAAGAAAATAGAAAAGGCAACAATGATAAAATCAATAACTGTCTGAATAAACAATCCATACATTACAGCAGCATCTCCAACTTTAAATTGCAGATCAGAAACATTTATACCACCCATTAATAATCCTATTAGCGGCGTAATGATATCATTCACTAGCGATGAAACAATCTTACCAAAAGCTGCACCTATAACGACCCCGACAGCTAAGTCAATGACATTGCCTCTCATCGCAAATTCCTTAAATTCTTTTAACATTTGAATTTCCTCCTATTATTGCTTATGAAAGATATCATACATTATTGAAAAGTGATGTTAAAGAATTAATTATAAATGACCACATCATTTGCATACACCTTTTACTTTTTAGCTAGAGTTCAACTACTCAGTTTTCTGTGATATAAAAAATAAGGGACCTATATCCCTTAATATGCCGAACAACTTAGCTTATCTAAGATTCCATTGCTATTCAAAATTCGAAAGACAAATTAAGATAATAGAGGTTGAACCTGAGTAAAGCCTTCTTTCTTATGATTCAAATGCTAATTCCTGCTTTTGTTTTCTGCGGTATACGATCTTTGATAATAACACGCTGCACTCATATAGGAACAGCAGTGGTATGACTACGATCACATCTGAAACAAAATCTGGCGGTGTTATTAAAACAGCAGTTACAATTAGTCCAAAATAAGAGTATCTGCGCATTTTTTGCAAGCGGTATGGATCTAATATACCAAGACTAGTTAAAAACATAATAATAACTGGTAATTCAAATAAAAATCCAAATGGCAATGTAATATGAATCATAAATCGGAAGTATTTTTCCGCGGTGAAAAATGACATAAACATATCACCCGTTAATGAAAGCAAAAAGTCAAAAACGATTGGGAAAATAACAAAGTAACCAAAACTAATTCCAACAATGAACAGAATAAATAAAGCGGGAATATAGGCTAAGGTTACCTTTCTCTCGGTTGATGATAATGCCGGCTTTACAAAAAGCCATATCTGATGTGCAGCTACCGGGATTGTCCCTGCAATCGCTACAACGGCTGCCAGCGTTAAATAAACCCAGATAATATCACTTGGACCTAATATAGCAAGCTTGATGGATGAATCTTGAACAATCCAATCATAAATCTCCTTAACATAAATAAAGGAAATAACTAAAAAAAGGGTGAAGCTGCCCAGAATAATGATTAATCGTTTTCTCATCTCGCTTAAATGATCAATAAGATTCATTTCCCTGTTTTCCATTAAGAAACACCTCCTAGAAAAAAAGATGCAAGTTAGATTTTCTACCTACATCTCATAAAGTGAAACTTCCATCAGTGTCGGTTTTCTTCATCCCCCACTGATCGTTATTTGAACTAATCGGACCTTTAGGGGTAGTTATCCCCCATCTTCCTTCTTTGTAAAGCTTGAGAGAGGGTCTTACTGCCCGTTAAGAATGTGATAAGCCATATTTTTGTTAAATTGCTTTTGGTTTGCTCGTTTTCTCTTTTGTACTAGGTTGATCGTCTACCTGCTTATTCTTTTGCTCTTCTCTTTCCTCATCTGAAACTAATTCACGTGTTGATTTTTTAAATTCCTTTAATGTTGTCCCGAATGCCCGACCAATTTCCGGAAGTTTTTTAGGTCCAAAAATAACTAACGCGATCACAAGAATAAGAATTAAGCCAGGGATCCCAATATTTTGCAACAAATTATTTCCTCCTTTTAAATCGCTTCTTGAGTAATTTGCTTTCTATTAGATTGAAAATTATATAACTTAAAATCAGCATTCTGAGCACAGACTTGACATTTAAAGTGCCCCGATAGCGTGTTTTCCTTAGAGATTGGTTGTACGTGCGGAAGAAATATCATTTTCAATCCTTTGTTAACATGTTTTTTACACACAACGATCATGAAAATTCCCCCTGTGTTTATAAACAATAGGACTGTTTCAAAAAAAGGATTCCCTCACCTAAAATAGGTTGAGAGTCCTTTTTTTTAAAACAGTAACCTAATAAAAATTAAATTCTTCTACTAAATGATTATTATTACTTAAATGGTCCGCCTTGAACCGCTACTAAACAAGAACGCCCAAAGCTTTGGCCAGGGTACGGATTCCAAGTTTCAGGGTGTTGAACATCTAAGAATAATGTACGTTCATCTGGTGTTAACCAAGGGCCTGTCACTTCACAGCCTTTAGGGCCTGATGCAAATTGGAATGGTTCTCCATAATTTTTGCCATCTGTAGGGATCATGAACACACCACAGTTTTTATATTCTGCATATACGTTATCTTCCGTAGCACCAAAGTCTTCTACTACCCATAGATTTCCTTTGCTATCAAAGTGCAAATTATCTGGACAAGTGATACCGCTTTGCTGACCACCGGCAACAAATACTTCAAATGTAAATTTTTCACTAGCATGGTCACCATCAGCAGGCATAAAACGAACAATTTGACCATGGAAATTTCCGTGATTAGAGTTATTTGTTAATGCTAAGAATACACTTCCGTCATGTGGATGAATTTCAACATCTTCAGGACGGTCTAATGGTGTTGCACCTACAACACGGCCTGCCTGACGAGCATTAGTTAATACCTCTGCTTGGCTTCCAAATTCTTTTTGAAGTTGTTCATTTGTTGCATAATCCAACGCGATCCAGGTTTGTTTAGAAAGGTTTGCCACATATAATGTTCCCTTTTCTAAAATATCAAAATTTGCTTCACGGTTATTTGGGTTAAATTTCTTATCACTTACAAATTTATAGAAAAACTCTCCACGCGAGTCATCACCCATATATACAACAACTCGTCCGTCTTTTGTTTGTCCCATTGCTGCATTTTCATGGGCAAAACGTCCAAGAGCAGTATGTTTACGGACAGGTGCATTCGGATTAAACGGGTCTACTTCCATTACCCAGCCATAGTGCTCATCTGTAAAGTTTGGCCAGCCATAATCTGAACCATATTCCGTATTTTCTTCACAAGAAAGGGCTGTATTCCAAAGTGTACGTCCGCCGCTGCAGTTTCCAAGTGATCCTTCAACTGTTTTAGCTCCCTTAACCGCACTGCTTCCAGCAGCAGGACCAGTTAATTGAATAGGGGTTGTCCCGTCGACACGGCGGTTATATTGATCAGATTTGACTAATTTCCATCCGTCTTTTTCTTTCTTTACATGAATCACAGATCCGCCAACTGCTTCTTTTTGTAATTTTAGTAGCTCTGGATATTGTGAAAGATTTTCTTTTTTATAAATAGATTTGTTTATTCCTAACATATCCATATAGTTTTCTGGCTCAGGGAATTCATGGTTTACCCAAATTAAGCCTTCTTCTGAATTATTTCCACCTTCTAAACTATCAATTGGGAAATAAACTGTTAAGTCAGCAGCATCCCCAAATATTTCTCCCTTAGAGTTGATGACATCTCCATAAGAAGCAATAATGTTATAGTTATAACCGTTTGGAAGAACTAATTCATTTTCCCACGTACGTCCAATCGGTTTAAAAGGTGCAGTAAAAGGTTTTCCCTTGCCGCTAGGTTGTCCATCCATTAAGTGATTCGCTGTTGCTGCACTAGCCTTTGGTGCTAAAATTCCGATTCCTGAAGATGCCGTAACTAATGCTGCTGTTCCACTACCCATATACGTTAAAAATTTACGACGATCCATTTAAAATACCGCTCCCTTTTATTCATTTATTATTTAGTAACTTTACAATTAATTCTATTTTTAAAATATTAAGCTACTATTGAAAGAGATTATTAACTTTGTAAATACGGGATTTTAGGAAATTTAGCACAAATACCACGGGAATAAATTCCATTCCACTATGTTTTTTAAGGAAAAAGTCGAATAAAAATCGACAATTGTCACAAGAATGAAGATTTAATAAAATTTATATAGGTATTTACCACTAATTGTCGAAATATGACACTTTACATTAAATTAAAAACCCTTAATAGTTTTTACACTTTATTAATCTCTACATTACAAAAGCTCTATTGATACTATGTAGTCTTTTGCCATCATAATAACTTCTAAAAAATAGAAAACGCCCTGAATAAACATAGAATTGCTAATTTAACAATTAACCTATGTGTATTCAGGGCAGTTAAATCTCCACATTTATTTTAGAGCCTAAAATAAACCTTCATTTCATATATAAAATTTGAAACCATTTACATTTGTCTATCTGAGATGTCTGTCATTATTTTTGTATAAAGTCTAAAAGTTAACAAATCATAATATTATGGGTCTTAATATAGACATTGATCATTCGTTTATCCGCTATTAAACAAATGAATTAAGCATGAGGCAGGAATGAGGAGAGTTTATGGAAGTCGTTGAAGATTTGTTTTCTCAATATGGATATTTAGTATTGTTGATTGGTCTGCCCATGGAATTAATTGCTCTTCCGATACCGCCTGGAAACTCGACACTTGCATATACCGGATATTTATCCTACAAAAATATTCTCGATCTTCTACCAGCTCTAGCCGCGGCGTTTACTGGATCTATACTAGGGATAACGATTACATATTGGATTGGAAACAAGATAGGTATGCCACTGATTGAAAAATACGGTAAATATTTGTTTTTGAAGCCAAAATATTTAAAGAAAACAAGAATAGCTTATGAGAAATATGGGGACAAAATGCTTCTATTCGGATTCTTCATGCCCGGGGTCAGACAGTTCAATAGCTACTTTGCAGGCATCATTCAAGTTCCGTATCGGACCTTTGCTTTATATGCCTATACAGGGGCAGCTTTATGGGTATCCGTATTTATCGGTATCGGATATGTGTTCGGTAATCAATGGCAGCTTATTTTTTCTTGGATAGAACATTTTTTGAAGTTCATCTTAATCATATTGTGTTGTACGATAGCTATTTTTCTCCTTTTGAAATGGCGAAGTCGGTTGAGAAAATGGCCGGACACTCAACAAAAGGAATCGGAGTAACTACCTACCAGACTCGAATTATATTTGCCAATACATGGCTATTTACCTTTGGAAAATAACAATACCCTATAATAAAGAAAGTTGAAAAATCATCATTATTTTCAATGTTTTCTGCAATGATCTCCAAGCTAAACAAGTCAACAGCTATTTGTCTCAAACCTATTCTCTATAGTTAATTCTATTCATTCACTTCTTGGTTTACTGGCTAATGTAACGCATCCATCAAATCACCCTCTATAAAAAAGAGAAACGACTATATCGCTTCTCTTCCACTACTTTCCATATAGGATATTTGCACCGTTAAACTGCTTCATTTTCCCATTTTTTATGATCTTGCACAAATAAAATACCTAATTCATGGTGTTCCCCATCATATAATGCGCGCTGTGTAAAGCGAATTTCTCCATTTAAGCCAATCACTTCCAGCTTGCAGAATGCTCGATTTTTTTGGAGTGCTTGATAGAACTCATCAACGGTGTGAACAGAATATCCGTTTACCTTCATGATGACCTCCCCTACCATGAGGTTCATCCTTTCCGCAGGTGATTGTGGCAAGATGCCTAATACCATTAAGCCATGATCACGTTTTGAGAAATAAAAGGCAGCAGAGTCATCGTTCATTCGTTGGCGGATCGTAATGAATTCACGACCTAGCATCGCCACGAACACGGCTATAAACGATAGTGGTGTCCACCAAATACTCCCGACAGCTATAGCTAGAGTAACCACACCAAGCCACAAAACGCGCTGTCCCGTAATCTTTATACTTTCTCTTGGCAAAGAGCCTTGAACTCGTTGACTAAACCCTAAGAAAAAGGGAATCACCAATAATAGGAACGGCTCACCATGAATGGATAAGACCGGCCACCAGGAAAGAGATGAAGTGAGGTCCCCACCTGGAACAAGGAGGAGGAGCGGCAGCATCCATGTTCGATTTGCCTGATGTGAACCGATTGGCAATCCTCTTGCACTCGTTTTGATAAAGGGAGATGTTTTCTGATGTGCTGTACGCATCACTAAGATCCCTTCAGCAACAACCAATAGTCCTGCTAAAATACTAAGAGAAGCAAAGCTTGTCCCGGAAAAGCCCACAAAAAAAGAGTCAAACCGATCTGGGATAAAAGCAACGGCCAATAACGTAAGCCCCATTATAAAAGCAGCAGACAACCATCGTAACTGTAGCGTAAAGCTCAATAGCGCAGTTATAATTGCCAAAATGACAACTGTTCCAAAAGGAAGGCTTAGGCCAAGCGCAAACAACACAATGGAGACAAATAGTCCCATCAAAAGTCCCTTTGTATACGTAAACTTCATTTCATCATATAAGTCTTGAACACGAATGTGGAAAGACTTTCGCTCACGCTTGATACGAAGCATGCCGTACATCAATGAAATGAGTAAAAATAAATAAAATAGCGGATGGATAAAAAAACGACCAATTGCCCACAGCAACTCTAGTAACCAATTTTCAATCAAAACAGAATCCCACCTTACTGTTTCTACCCGTTTCTACTAGGTTACTCATATTTTACCACCTCAAGGTGTAATTGAGTATGCTTATTTTAAGTTCTCCCAAAGACTGCTGTTAGAAAGGGAAAAATTACTAAAGCTTTGATCTTCTTCCATACCTAGTAAGTCAGCAATCACTTTCATTGATTTTTTAATATCACTCAGTGAAAGTGACAGGCGTTTATGATTTTTAAGTAAATACTGAAAATACTCTTTTACACAGTCATCATCAATCTGTTCGACCTTTTTTATTTGAGTGTAGTTAGCAATATACATGCTAAAAAGGCGAATCGGCTTACTTGGGCTCGAATGAAACGGCTGTGCCGAGCTGTTTTCGATTAATTGTGTATAAATCTCTTGATAAACCTGCTCCTTTTGAAAGCTTGAATTTCTCATAACATTAAACCTCCCAAATTTCCCCGATTACGAATCATCTATTATATACTTTCGGAAACACCTTGACTTTTACGTCCTTAACTAAAAAATAAGAACTGACAACCGTCAGTTCTTATCATTATGCTTATTTAAAAAGAGCTTTAATCGCCATCTTCAGTTGAACATCGTTTTCTTCTTTTCCTCTTTGCTCGATCACTATTTGATTAAGAGTATTAGCCGTTTGTTGATCAATTTTTCCGGTAATAGGCAGTTCATTTGTTTGTTGGAAAGCTTTTACGGCTGTTTCCGTTCCTTTACTAAAGTACCCATCTTCTCTTTCTGGCTCAAATCCTAATCCTTTTAGAGCAATTTGAGCCGTTTTGACCTGTTCATTGTTCATATCAGGTACTAATGTTTCTTCGATTTGAAGTGGACTTGTTTGATATAACTCTGGTTGCTCCACTTTTATTGTCGGCTCTACTCCTTTTTTGTGGATCCAATTTCCTTCTGGTGTGAGCCATTTATATAGAGTTAATTTTATATTACTTCCATCTCCCATTGGTACTGCCTGTTGAACAGTTCCTTTCCCAAATGAGGTGACACCAACGATGTCATAGTCTGATGCTTCTTTTAAAGCACCTGCAAGAATTTCTGATGCTGAAGCACTTCCCTTATCAATTAAGACTGTTACTGGATACTCTTTTTTCTTAGAAAGTGTTGAGAAGTAGCGTTTTTTATTGCCATCTCGTTCCTCAATCTGAATGTATGGATGATCTTTTGTGACAAATTGCTTCAAAATTTCTTCGACACTTTGTAAGTAGCCACCTGGATTTCCACGGACATCTAAAACAAGCCCTTCAATATTCTCTTTTTCAAGCTTTGTTAATGTGTTTGTGAAATCCTCTGCTGTGTTTTCTGAGAAGGATGTAATCTCAATATATCCAACCTTTTTTCCTTGATACTCCTTCGTTGAACCAAATACAGTTTCAAGTGGAATCTCGTCGCGAACAACATCAAAGGTTAGCTTTTCCCTGGAATTTGGACGAAGCACTTCGATGGCAACCTTAGTCCCTTTTTTCCCTCGAATTTTTAATACTGTTTCATGAAGGTCTAAGCCCTCGACATTTTCACCGTTAATACTAATAATTTGATCATTTGGTTGAAGACCTGCTTTTTCAGCCGGCGATCCTTTAAAAGGAGATACAATTGTAACTTTGCCATTATTCATCCCAACCTCTGCTCCGATTCCTTCGAAAGATGAATCAAGCGACTGAGAGAATTGCTTTGCCGTTTCCTTATCCATATACACAGAATAAGGGTCATCCAATTTAGAAAGCATGCCCTGTATCGCACCTTCTAATAGTTCTTCCTGATCCACTTCCTCGACGTATTTAGTCGAAATCAATTCAAGAGCTTGCTGAAACTTTTCAAATCCTTCAATTTCTTTGGTTGGTTCCTCTGCTTGAAAAACATTTCCGAAGGTTGGGATCGCTTCAACTTCTCTTGCTGGTTTGTCCTCTATTAATTCCAATCCTACATACATTCCACCTGCGCCAACTATTAAGGCAAGGGTTATTAATAGTGCTGTGATTTTCTGATTCATCGTTTACCTCCTATTTCCACGTCGCCAGGTTGTGTCATACCGTTTTTATTTAGACTATCTTAGTATATGACAAGCTTGGCCAAATCATGTAAGGCAATATTGGGTTTGTGATCATGATTGTTATTCGAGATTACAAGAACAGACTCTTTATATGGTCGAGGGTTTGGTGAAGTAAAACTACTGGTAGGAACATGAAGGACAGTTTTTCTGAATTTTGCTAGGATTTTGTTCTTCATTCATCCTATGAAGACCCTTTCCTTCTTTACTTTTACTTGTTTTGTCCTTCATTCACCCTATGAAAATTCTTTCTCCTCAGTATAAAAAAAACCTTCCAAAACAGATTGTTTTAGAAGGTTTTCATTCGGGAATGATTATGGTAAATAGTCTAATGGATTTACAGAACTGGAGGATCCGTTCCATCCACCTTTATGAATTTCAAAGTGTAAATGTTGTCCAGTTGAACGACCTGTGTTCCCCATGATTCCAATTTGTTGGCCTTTTGATACAGCTTGGCCGGCACTTACCATTAGTCTCTCTAGGTGAGCATAGACTGTTGTGTAAACTTGTCCATTTATTTTGTGTGAGATATAAACGACATTTCCATAGCTGCTGGAATAGTGTGCTCGGATAACCGTTCCACTTGCCGCTGCGACAACAGGCACATCCGCACTGTTGGCAATATCAATTCCAGCATGTAATTTTCTGCCGCCAGTTACTGGATGGTCACGGTACCCATATCCTGATGTGAATGTACCTGATGCTGGCCACATGAACGAACCGCTTGTTACAGCTGGTTTTTGAGATGATGCAGTACTATTACTGCTTGAGCTCGATGATGATGAAGAGCTTGATGAGCTTGAGCTTGACGAACTTGATGATTTAGCTGCTGCGGCCGCCGCTGCCGCTGCCTCTGCTTTTCTCTTTGCTTCTGCAGCTGCTCTTGCAGCTTCTTCTTGTTGCCGTTTTTCTTCTGCTTCAACCGCACGTTTTTGTTCTTCTAGGAAAGCTGCTTCATCTTCTAATTCATGAATTTCATGAATCGCTTCATCATGTTGCTGCATTACCTGTGCCATTAGTTCTTCTTTTTTCTTCTTTTGACCTGCTAATTGCTGTTTAAGAGTTTCAAGCTGTGTTAAAGCTTTCTCTAATTCCTTTAGCTTACTATTTAGATCTGCCTCTGATTGCTCTAAAAGCTGTTTATCAGCTTCATGTGCTTTAATAATTCCACGATCTGCCTCTACAATCGTTGTAACAGCACCTACACGACCAACAAAGTCTCCAAAGTCCTGAGCACCTAGAAGCACATCTAAATAGCTCACCATTCCACCTGATTCTTGAAGTGCACGAGCTCGATCTTCAAGAAGCTTATTACGCTCTTCAATTCGCGCCTTTACTTCAGCAATTTTTGCTTTTAGCTCTTCGATTTGCTTTTGAGTTTCTTTTATTTTTTCTTCTTGTTCTCTAATTTTTTCATTTGTTTCTGCAAACTGTGTATCAATTTTTTGAATTTCTGAATCTATATTAGCCTGTTGATTTTTAAGGTTATTGACCTCGTTTTCTTTTTCACTTAAGTTTGATGACACATCTGATTGTTTCTTTTCAATTTCCTGCTTCTTTTCCTGTAGTGTTTCCGCGGATACGAGGTTATATGGAAGTAACAACCCGCTTGTCCCAACTACAGCAGCCAAGCTATATGCAACTAGCTTTCTTTTCATTATGTATCCTCCCCTACGTTAGGTACTTTCTTTAGAATAAAAATAAAAGCTAGTAAACTAGCAATCATAAGATTGCTAGTTTACACTTTTAAGAATTTACGAACAGACATTAAACTTCCCCAAACACCGATCAACGCACCAATTAACAGTAAAATAGCTGAAATTTGGAATACAAACGGGCTTAGTGGCAGAACTTCTACAAACGACCCTTGTAGCTTAGGAAGTGCCCATGTGTACAATGATTGATAACTTACGCTAATTAAAGCAATCGGGATCACTGCACCGAATACACCTAATAGTAAGCCTTCAAGGAAGAATGGCCAGCGAATGAAGCCATTTGTTGCTCCTACTAATCTCATGATTTCGATTTCGCGCTTACGAGCAATAATGGTTATTTTAATTGTATTTGAAATTAAGAACATAGCCGTGAAAATCAATCCGATAATCAGTCCAATACCAATGTTTCGAGCAACTGAAATAGCATCGAATAATTTTTCAACCTGGTCTTGTCCATAACGTACTTTTGAAGCGTTATCTAAGCTTGAGATTTGTTCCGCTACAGCAGCTGTATCACGCGGATCCTTTGCTTTTACAACAAAAACATCATTTAATGGGTTGTTTTGCTCAAACAATTCGAAGGATTTCCCTTCTTCTCCCAAACTATCAACTAAGTTTTCCAATTCTTTTTCCTTAGGTGAGAAAACAACGGAATCTACCTGATTAATTTTTTCAATTTCACTTTTTAGTGTTTGTTGTGCTTTTTCATCAGCTGTAACATCGATTAAAACACGAATCTCGACATCTTTTTCTAAATTAGATGCCACATGATTAAGGTTCATCATGATCACAAGGAATGTTCCAACTAAAATTAATGTGACTGTAACGGCACTAATGGATGCGAATGTCATCCATGTATTTCTTGCTAAGCTTTTAAAACTTTCACGTAGATGACGGCCAAGAGTATTAATCATATATACCGTACTCCCCTCTTGCTTCGTCACGCACAATTTTTCCATCTTCAATAGCAATTACACGTTTTTTTAACGTATTTACAATCTCTTTATTATGAGTTGCCATCAAAATGGTTGTGCCACGATTATTTATTTCTTCAAATAGGTGCATAATTTCCCATGATGTATCAGGGTCAAGGTTTCCTGTTGGCTCATCTGCAATCATAACTGCCGGGTTGTTTACAATAGAACGGGCAATGGAAACACGCTGCTGTTCCCCACCTGACAATTCGTCAGGGAAAAATCTTGCTTTATGCTTAAGCTGAACTAAATCTAGAACATCTAGTACTCTCTTTTTTATATTTTTTGGGTTTTCACCAATAACCTCTAATGCGAATGCAACATTTTCAAAGACTGTTAGTTTCGGTAATAATTTGAAGTCCTGGAAGACAACACCGATTTGTCTTCTTAACATCGGTACCTTTGATTCTTTCAGGGTTAATAGATCAACACCGTTAATGATGATTTTTCCGCTTGAAGGCTTTTCCTCACGGTACATCATTTTAATAAATGTTGATTTCCCTGCACCACTAGGTCCGACCACATAAACAAATTCGCCTTGATTAATCTTAATATCTATACCGTTAATGGCTAAAACACCATTTGGATACGTTTTATATACTTCTGACATTTCAATCATCATAAAAAAACCACCTAAAGTTGTTTTTTGTAACCATGTCAATCAATGTCGATAAATGTCGACAAAATAGACACAGAAACTCCTTGGCTCTAAAAAACTACAAAAATAATTATACCATCAAATTTCGGCAAATATAGACTAAATTATATTACATTTTTATTTCATCTTTGTGAAAAGCAGTCGAAATGTTGAAATATAAGGAGTTTTTGTGGGGGATGTTGTCATAATGTAACAAAGTTTTTAAATTTTAAAGAACAAAAGCGCAAGCGCCTTGGTCAGCCTAGGGCAAATAAGATGATTTAGAATAGAAGGCGTCCTTTGACTTCAATTCTATATTAGCTTATGACCTCGAGGGGCTAGGCGCTGGAGCTAGACACTATAACTAAGTACAAAGTTTTATACTTTCTTATCTTTTTAAAAAAAGATAACCTGTTAAGGCTATCCCTTCATTACTTTTTCTCAGCTAACCATGACGCTACAACCTCAGCATCTGCATCATTTAATAATCCCTTGGGCATGCTTCCTTGTCCATTAATAATAATGTTTTTGATTTCCTCTTGGCTATATTTCGCGCCAACCTCTTGTAAGTTAGGACCTGATCCACCTTCAAGTTCACGTCCATGACAACCAATACAGCTTTGCTGAACGATTTCCTCAGCGCTTCCAGTTGTTTCTTGTGTTGAACCGCCTTCAGTTGTTGTTTCACCAGCTTCATCTGCTGGTTGCTCATTACCTCCACAAGCACTTAAAACAAGAGCTGAACCGAATAATAATGCCATTAATTTTGTTTTCATTACAGTCACTCCTTGCCCTTACTTATATGGTAGAAATTCCAATCAAAGGATATTATAACCTAACTATACTCGTTTGAAACCCTCACCTAACACTTCTGATGCATCGGTTACCGTGACAAAAGCATGTGGATCGACATGTCTGACTATTTGTTTCAATTTTGTGAATTCTGTTTGGTCAACCACACACATCAACACTGGACGTTCATTATTAGTGAAGCCTCCATGTGCTGCAAGTCTTGTAACACCACGATCAATTTCATGAAAAATCGCATCCTGAACTTCTTGTTGCTTATTAGTAATAATCATCGTCATTTTCGAGCGTCCCCAACCAATCTGAACAATATCAATCGTTTTGCTTGTCACATATAAACCAATTAGTGCATAAAGACCTCTTTCAATATCAAATACAAAGGCTGCTGACAACACGATTAATCCATCGATTAAGGCAACACAGGTACCTAGTGATAGACCTGTAAACTTATGAAGAATTTGTGCCGCAAGGTCTGTACCACCTGTTGAAGCTTTCCCCCGAAACACAATTCCAAGGCCAAGTCCGATACAAATCCCGCCAAATAAAGAACCGAGCAATGGATCATTTGTTGCAGGCTCCCAATTCCTTGTAAGATACACAACGAACGGAACAAACAACGTTCCGATCAGAGTTTTGAACCCAAATTGTTTTCCTAAAAGCACGACACCTGCAATAAATAGGGGGATATTAAAAGCCCATTGCACATAAGCAGGCTCAAATCCAAATGTGGCATCAAAGATTGTACTGATCCCACTTACTCCACCTGATGCGACACGATTCGGTAATAAAAATAAGTTAAACCCAATTGCCACTAGTGTTGAGCCAACTAATATGTATATATACTCCAGGGTTTTCTCGATTTTAGGGTTATCGATGTTTCTTCTTCTCATGTTCAAACTATTTTCCTCCCTATTCACATACCCATTTATCCTAGAAGAGTATAGCACCTGACTTTTTCTATGTGAATAACAGCTAGATAACGTGGTAATGAGGTAAAGAAGTTATGTATAGTGTTTGCTAGAGATGGGGAATTTACACGGAGGAATGTTAAAGGAATTTATTTTGGGGAAAATAAAAAACGCGGCGGTTTTGCGGCGTTATGAAGAGGATGTTAGATTTATATAGGAAACAAGAGTTATTCATCTATTCGTTTTTCGAGAATAAATAAGCTTTTATCCGTTTTTGTAATTCGATTGTTTAAATAATGAAAATCATCATCTGTTTTCTTATTTACAAGTTTTAAAAAAGCAATAACATCTTCGTGTTGGGACGTCTCAATTCGATTTACCGTATTTTAATTTCATGTACATCGGTCTTTAGGACACCAATGTCATTTTCGACTACCTTCACGTTAGCTTTTAAA
>DASQMK010000423.1:0-5666 GCA_035645575.1 Metabacillus sp. | reverse complement strand
AATACTTGAAACCCTATTAATTCCTCATAAAAAGTTAGAGAACGATCTAAGTTAGAGACTTGCAACTCTACATAACAAATTCTAGGTTCCATAACCCCTTTGTAAGTTTCAACACTCATCTCTTCATCGCGTCCTCCTTTTTTTAGAAATATAAATAACGCCACTATAATAGCAAAGATGATAATTACCGAAATGATCGTCATATTCTTCATCATTTATAACCCGATAGGTCTCTCCCCTTTTATTGAAATTATCATTTGTTTCTTGCCTTTGATATATAATAATCTAAAGAATAATGCTTACTTCCGTTTAGTAAGAAATAGGCTGACATTGCCAATAATGCAAGATCATACGCGTAACCTCCAATAAAACCTGCAGCTAATTGAACCTTCACAATTGCCCCTAAAAGCACTAAGACAAAAAGTCCTCCCACGATACGTGTAGCCAAACCCAGTAGCATTGCAATCCCACCAACCAACTCGATACTTGCTATTATATAAGCCAAGAACCCAGGCAATCCAATGCTATCAAACCATCCAGCTATATTTCCAATACCACCTTGAAATTTTGCAACACCATGTCCTATAAAAATAACTCCTAGAACTAACCGTAGTAAAAGTGCACTAATATCTTGTTTATTTTTCATTATAGTTCCTCCTAAAAAATGTTTTGTAAAGCCTGCTTTGATACAGAAAGTAAATTGTAAACTAATAGAATAGAATTATTCATATTTAAAAACTAATTCACAAAAATAAGTACATTATGTTGTTTCCTATTAAGAATATTAGTTTTCTATATGTTAACAACAAGCTTGTAGACTGTCAATGATTTTGCTACTATTATTATAAGTGTCGTAAACAGAAATAATATAGAGGTGAGTAGGTTGGATATAGGATCCAAAATTCGTTCGATTAGAAATAAAAAAAAAATCACGATTGCACAAATGTGTGAAGGCACAGGGCTATCAAAAGGCTTTATAAGTAATGTTGAAAACAATAATACGTCACCCTCCATTAACACACTAAATACCATAGCGGAGTTTTTAAAGGTACCGCTACCCTACTTACTATTAGAAAAAAAACAGCACATGCGTGTTGTTAGAAAAGATGCTAGAAGAACCTCATCGTTAAAGAATTTAAAAATTGAGCATATAACCTCAAAAGGACCATTACGAATGATGATTGTTGAGTCGCCTCCTGGATTTGCAATTGGAGAAGAAGAACCCCATGCACATGAAGGAGAGGAAGTCCATTTAGTACTAGAAGGAAAAGTACTTGCTGAACAAGGAGAAGACTCATTTATCTTAGAAAAAGGCGATTCTTTTAGCTGGAATGCAAGTGTTCCACATATGGTAAAAAACATTGGAGACACAAAATCAGTCATCCTAATCGCGATTTATTCAGATACAAAATTGGACGATCTATTATAAGTCCTAATGCCTTAGAGAAGAATACAAAGTTGGATAGGCTAGCAAGGATCTTGCTGCCTATTTTATACACTTTAGTGTTCTCATTACCAAAATAATAACTTTTTAACCCATTTGACCCTTACTCCACTATCTAGATTGCTGGATTATCCACTTGGGCACTTTTTCCTTGATGTTTATTAGGTTTACCTTTCACAACAACATAAACCACATAGATAACTAGAACCATACCATATACAATTGATGCGATAAGATATACAGTCTGATATGATGTTACTGCGGCGACTAGCCCAAGAATAAAAGAGCCTCCGCCAATACCTAAATCAAAAAAGTTGAAGAAGGAAGCCATCGCATCCTCATGTTCATGTTCCTCTACTAAGTTCATGCACCACGTCTGAACGGCTGGGAAGATTGCACCAAATCCAAAACCATAAATGATAGCTGCGATTAAAAACATGCTATCACTTGCTGCTACATACAGAATAATCAACCCTACAATCGATAAAATGGATCCTGGAATTAAAATAATTGACGGCCCGTACCTATCAAATAACTTTCCTGATAGTAAACGAATGATAAAACTTGCTGCGGCGATCAATAAGAAAAACAGTCCTACTTGAGTAAAGTCTCTTTCTATGGCATAAAGAGAAAAGAAAGACATAATCCCTCCTGCCGCAATTCCAATTAAAAAGATCAGCAACGCAGGAAACAAAACTCGTTTCTCCAATACTTTAAATTTCCCAGTCACTTGTTTATCTAACTCTTTTCCTTTAGGTGCTCTTTTTATAAAAATAACCATGATAACAGCTAATAAAAGAACGGCCATTCCTCCAAAGAATAATCGTTGAAAATCATATAATTCTAGTGTCATAATTCCAATCATTGGACCTACTGAGATCGCAACTGTTTCACCAACACCAAAATAGCCAATTCCCTCGCCTCGACGATCTTTAGGAATGATTTCAGCAGCAAGTGTGGCAAAGTAAGTTGTTGCTAAACCGAATCCAGCCCCATGGATCAACCGAATAAGTAATAACGTCGATATGTTACTAGAGAGATAGTAGGCACCTGTGGATAGAGCAATAATGAGAATACCTAAAATCAAAAGGATTTTTTTATCAAACTTCGTTGCAAGCATTCCCGCAAATGGGCGAATTAGAATAGCTGATAACATAAAAATACCTGTTACTAAACCGACCTGACTTGCTCCTCCTCCTAAAGCCGTGACAAATAATGGAAGGGTCGGTAATAGCATTTCAAAAATCATAAAAACTAAGGCATTTGAGATCACTACGATAAAAAACGAAAGTGACCATATCTTATTATTTATCGTTGTCATATTTTTTCTCCTTCGGTGAAATTGATTTATGCAAAACAACATATAAAAAGGCCTTTTCAACAGCAATACAAATAATAAACCTTCCCCTAAGGGGAAGGTCAATAGGTAACTTGAATTTGTATTTCTGTCAGATAATCTTCTTTGTTTTTTGAAATATAATGGTCAATGATGGTCCTTTCAATGGCATCCCCTATTATTTGAAGGTCGTTTCTCTGAATATAATCTAGCAGGATTTTATAATACTGAAATGAGTTATTATGATCACCCCTGTAATAAATGCTAGCATACGTTCCTTTTTGAAAGGTTGTTACTAATTTGCCTTCAATATCATCCTCCTCAGTTAAGATGAAAATAGAGTTATACTTATCAAACTTTTCATTTTTTAGATCATTGACATCTACTGTAAGACCGACACCACCAATGAAAATGGAGGAATTTAAGTTTGCTAAATTCTCTAATTGCCTCAATGAAACCTCCATCTCAGGTTCTGAATGAATTTTTTCCACCAACCTCACTATTTTCCTCTCGTTTATTTCTACGATTTTCACAACTTCTAATTCAATTATTTCTTGAGCTAATTTAATATCGTTAATACGATGTTGAAATCTACGGTTAACCCGTTCTAATTCCTTTATTTTTTGCTCTGTTAGTTTTTTTTGCTTCTCTAATAATTCTAAGAAACCATTAATATCCCTATGGTCTAGGTGACCCTTGATTTCCTTCAAAGAAAAACCTAATTTCTTTAAATACTGAATCGTATTTAGTTGTTCAAACTGTTCGGTTGAATAGTATCGATACCCATTACTTACGTCAATTTGAATTGGTTCTAGTAATCCAATCTGATCATAATATCTCAGTGTTTTCATGGTCATATTATGGAGTTTCGCCATTTCTCCTATCGTGAACAGATTTTTCATTGAAGCATCCTTTCTCTATATTTTTTTAATAGCACTATCATACCCACTTTATTCTAATAATCAGTAATAAATCAAAAGAAAAGACATTAACGTAGTGGTTTCATATTGAAAACACATGCTAATGTCTTTTATATAATTAATTTAGAGATTTCTTCTGTAACAATGAAAGCTACATTTCACCAACAACAGTAAACCTTTCGTTTAAGTGCTTAGGATTCTCAATTTCATCTAAAACAGCAATTGCGTAGTCTTGATAGCTTATATAGCTTTCACCTTTTGAATTCATTAAAAGATGGTCCTTTCCAGATTGGTAGGATCCTGTTCTTTTCCCATCTTCATCAAATATGGCTGAAGGACTAATAAATGTCCACGTGATGTCAGATGTTTCCTGTAATTCTTGCAAGTTTCGTGCTTGTCCTTTAGCTGTCGGCTTATATAAATCTGGAAAGTCAGGTGTATCGATTACTTTAACCGTTTTGTTCTCATCTACAAAAAGACTTCCCGCTCCACCTACAATAATCGCTTTCGTATCTGTTCCTTTTAATGCTTCAATTAAAGCATGCCCTGCATCAACGTGAGCTTGTTCTTCTCCTATAGGAGCACCGAACGCATTAACTACTACGTCAAACGCCTTTAAGTCATTCGATGTTAAGTCAAAAATAGATTTTTCAATTACTGCAACATTTTTTTCTTGAATTTTTGACGCATCTCTTACAATTGCTATCACTTTATGTCCTCGGCTAACTCCCTCTTTCAAAATAAGACTTCCCGCTTTACCAGTTGCACCAATTATTCCAATTTTCATTTTATAAGCCTCCTATGATTTATTTTTCACAAACAAACGTTCTAAAACTGTTCATACAGAATAGTGTTTAAAATGCTTAATTCTTCTTTAGACAAATTGATTTCACTTGCTTAAATATTCTCATGGATGCGTTCTTTACGTTTTCCTCCAGGAATAACTGCACCAACACCTTCCTGAGCTAATAACCAAGCTAGTGCTAAGTTCGGAAGGCTCGTTTCTTTTTGAGCAGCAAATTCTTTTAACTTGTCAACAATATTAAGCGTTTTTTGAAATGGTTCCCCTAGGAAAAAGGGAACCGAATTACGCCAATCCTGATCATCTAGCTTGGAGTCTCTTTTAAATTCCCCACCTAACAAACCAAAAGCTAAAGGACCGTATGGAATGAAAGATATATTGTTTTCCATACAATATGGGATTAATTCTAATTCCGCTGAACGGTCAAGCATATTATATGGGGATTGCAGAACGGAAATATCACCATGTTCATTTGCCTCTTTTAATTGCTCCAAAGACACGTTAGAAATCCCAATCTCACGAATCTTGCCTTCATTTTTTAACCGGACCAACTCTCCAACCGAGTCCACAAAAGGAGTTTCATTATCTGGGAAGTGTAAATAATATAAGTCCACATAGCCTAGTTGCAAACGTTGTAAACTCTTTTCAACAGCTTCCCTCAAATAGTCAGGTCGATTATCTGTTTAGACAGAGCCATCGCTGAACCAATGTTGCGATCCTTTTGTTGCAATTACCAAGTTATCTCTATTAAATTCTTTTACTATATCACCGACTAACTCTCCGAAACGCAAGCCCATAAATATCAGCAGTATCAATAAAATTGACGCCGTTGTTTATGGCTGCTCTAACAAAGTCTTTCCCTTCTTCTTCATTTAAATTTTGAAACAAGTTATGCCCACCAACAGCAGTTGTACCTAATCCAATAACTGAAACAACATCGAGATTCGTATTTCTTAATGTTGATATTTTCATATTATTACCTCCTATCCAGAATAGCCATATCATAGTATCCTAAAATGAAATCTACAAATTTTATAAAAAAAGTTTCATATAATGAAACTACATCTGGTAATTTTGAGTTAAATATAGTAAACATTTATACTACCAGCAGATGAGGTGATCATATGGTGCAGAATGAGGTATCGACATTAAAGAAAGGACTTC
>DASQMK010000422.1:0-1998 GCA_035645575.1 Metabacillus sp. | reverse complement strand
TAATTCATAGAAAGATCTATTCACTTTATAAAATGGGACAAGGAACCTGTCCCTCCGTCCCTTTTATATTCTCCCTAACAAACCTAAGTCGACCAAGTAATATATTTTCTTATCATTTTGCAAATCGATTATCACGTTTGTGGCTCCTGCAGTCCCCACAAATTCTCCTTTATAATTTAGCCTCAAGACAATATAGTCTTCATTAAAATAATTTACTTCTACTGAAGCATTACCACTCGTATCAAGATCTAACCTTTTAGCAATTTCAGCTAAATCAAGATCGAAACTTATCTCAGATGTATCATTATCCTTAGCGTAATTCCCTATTGATTGAATTTTCTGGGTTCCTCCTGATAGATCGTTGTTATTCCCATTTATATATACATATTTCCCGTCTTTACTTAAGAGATCATCCTTATTAATATCTATAATTTTATTTAGTTTATTATCAATAATTTTATTTTCAAACATTTTGGAATACTGACTAGATGGATCAACCTTTTGAAAGCCTTCATAATAGTTCTTCAACTCTCCTGAATCCAACTTACTTTGTAAATCTTCATCATAAAGTTCACTAACTACAATATTTGATAAATCTTGTTTTACAAAAAGCGTCATGAACAAATCCCAGCCTTCAGCACTTTCAACACTAAAGTCCTGAATTTCTAAGACAAAATGATCATTGTTTAATGACTTAAGATTTACTACCATATTGTCTGATTTTTTCACACCATATTCTTTCATAAGCTCAGGTAAGTCAAATGTCCGTTCGCTCTCATTTGTCTTAATGTTAAGTTGGTTATTTTCCTCCAATGAAATCAGTGGCAGCTGATATTCATTGGTATTTTCAATGGTTTGATATAAATCATCTTCTTTTCTTTCACTTTGATTCATTTGTAACAACATTTCTTTAGAATTATTTGCATCCACTAAAGGTTGATAATATCTTTTTAATTGATCTGATGTAAAACGGTAATATTGAACTAATCTATCATTTTCACTTTTGTTACTAACTGAATAAACATAAGTATCATCCTTTTTCAATACCTCATTATCACCATCTCTAGAGAGATAACCTTTGATAAATTCAGTTAATCCCGGGCTTTCTTCTGTAGGAAAACCCTCTTTATAAGTAACTTCCATCTGATTTGACGATCCTTGATTTTTCATATTACTTTCTTCACATCCTATGAGAAGGAATATAGACATTAGAAAAAAGGAAAGATTCACAAATCGTTTATTCATCAGCTATGCTCCTATTCCATTTGTTTAATATTTACCTCTTTAATTATTTTAATAAAGTCTTCGTCTTCTACTTCATAAACATGTCCGGGGTCAAACATGTTAGTACCTTCCACTTCAATTTGGGGTCTTTCATCTATCAAGTCTCCTAGGATCTCAGCATTCTGACTTTTCACAGATACTGTATCATCACTGTTCGTTTTGTATTCTTGTGGCGGGCTATAGTAATATGGAGAGTAATTTACTGTATATTCAGTTCTATATCCTGCTACAGCTGTAATATCCATCTCTTCAAGTTTCCGATATATTTCCGGGTTTGCAGACTTCAAATGATGAATATCATCTGATAGTGGTTCACTTGTCATATCTGTGTAAGCATTACTATAATTCATACCGTCTTTGTTGTTGCGATTATTCTCATTAAAATCTAAATAATCACTTGTATTTTTTGGATTTTTTCCTCCTAATTCTGCTGCCCACCGAACATTATTAGCTGCTGTAGCTAAAAAATTTGTGTCATACGGTGTTCCCACTGTAGTAATACTTCGAACATTGTCAGGATAATCCATTGCAAATTGAAGAGATCTTTTGCCACCGTAACTATGGCCAAACATATCGATTTTAGTCTCCCCATTCATTAGCCCCATTTTATTTAATTCTAGTGCCAGATCATCACTTGTTTCTTGTCGATGTTCGTTTTTATGTGTTGTTTCATATATAAGGTGAATACGGCCTTCTTTATGCACAAAAGCTCTA
>DASQMK010000421.1:0-7374 GCA_035645575.1 Metabacillus sp. | reverse complement strand
GGCTGTTTTGGAGTTAAATTCAAAGTGATAAAAAACAACCAATTGATCGGCTTATTAATCAATTGGTTTTTATTATTGTTTATTCGGGTTGATTTGGATAGGTTTTTCTTAAGAAGTCAATGGATTCAACAATAAGTGCCTTTAGCACTTCTACATCAATATCAGCTACTTTGTTAATATAAACACAAGCTTTTCCTGATGAGTGTTTTCCTAATTTCCCTAGAAGTTCTTCGCGATTTGCATCACCGGTAGCGAAGTATAAGCTGGTTTTCGCTTTTCGGGGGGAAAATCCTACAAGTGGTGCATCACCTTCATGGCCTGTTTTGTATTTGTAGTGATATTTCCCAAATCCGATAATACTTGGACCCCACATTTTGGCTGGATAACCGGAAGTTTCCGTGAAAATATCCAATAGCTTGTAGGCATCCTCACGTTTTTTAGGATTCTCTACCGCTTCAATAAATTCGATCACATCTTTGTCATTTTCCTTTGTTTTCAACTCGTACAAATGGTTTCCTCCTATCTACTCGACAAGACCTAATGATTTTAAACCATTATATATACCTGAGTTTGTTACTTTTGTTGTTTTATATTTTGCATATTGAAAAAGATCAGGATGTCCGTTGCCCATTGCGAAACCTTCTCCGACAACACTTAACATCTCCTTATCATTCATGCCATCACCAAATGCAATAGACGCTTCCTTTGGAATATGTAAAAGCTCTAAAATATGCTGCACAGCAATCCCTTTGTTAACATTATCGCGAATGACGTCATAGCAATGACGGAGCCCATCAACATTTACCTGTGATAAATGAATGGTAGGATCGGCTTTTTCATATAGAGCTGGTTCATTTTCACTTAGGTTTATAAGTGTAATTCCCAGTATTTTATCAATCACATCTTTAGAGTATGCGTTATTTTTTTGTAAGTGGAAGGAAGAAATAAAATCCTTCACAACAGGACTTTCTAAATCTGAAAAGATATTCTCTGCATGTGTATATAAAACAAGTTCATGCCCATTGTTCTTTGCAATGTCAACGAAGTTTTCGACTGTTTTACGACTCATAGGCGATCTAAAAATATCCTGGTTTTGATGGATGGCATAAGCCCCATTGTATCCGATATATGACGTGATGTTTAATTCCTCTGCAATATGTGAGATTTCATGAAGTGGTCGACCTGTTGCTAAAAACACTTCAATTCCCTTTTTCTTTACTTCTGCAACTGCTTTTTTTGTTGAGTCCTCAATTGTATCATCTGGTCTAAGAATGGTGCCATCAATGTCCAAAAATAAAATCTGGTAGTCTGTCATCGTCTCTTCACAATCCTTTTTATGTCTTTTTATACTATCACAAAAATTCAACGTTTAAGCAAAACTAAGCCATTTGTTTTCAGTCTTTATCCATAAGCCAAGTGTTTTTAGTCTCTTTTTCCCATTTTAACATAGAAAATTCTGTCATTACATTTTATTGAAGACCATCAATCAAAAAATTTTATAAAAAATAATTAATTTATGTTTATTTTTCATTCCTAAGGTAATAATAAAAATCGAAATTATCATCAAACTTGCTTTGATTGATTTAGGAGGAAATATTGAAATGGCACAAGGTAAAGTAAAATGGTTTAACTCAGAAAAAGGTTTTGGATTTATTGAAGTTGAAGGTGGAGATGATGTATTCGTGCATTTCTCTTCAATTCAAGGCGAAGGGTATAAAAGCCTGGATGAAGGTCAAGAAGTTACGTTCGACATTGAAGAAGGTAACAGAGGACCACAAGCTGCTAACGTTCAAAAAATATAAAACCAATTAAGCCATAATTAAGGGCAGTCCTTTTCGGATTGTCCTTTATTTAATTCGTCTTTAAAAAAAACTTGGCGCTAGGCCAAGTTTTTAGGTTTATTTAATATACGACTTTGTTACATATCCATATGACTTGCCAAATTTAATTTTATGCCATGATCCGCTTGTAGAGACGATGGTAACGGTTTGGTTTTTCTTTAATGAACCAACAACTTTTGCTTTTGTAGAAGCAGTTGAACGAACATTTAGCTTAGTGGCGGTAACTTTGCCTGTTTTTGTGACAGGTGTAGATTTTTTTACTGTAAAGGATGGCAAGGTGGAAGCACGGTTATTGCTGCTATCTACTGCTATAATACCTACATGATAAGTTTCATTTGCTAGGGAAGAGAAATTGTATTCCCTTTTGATCGTTCCAGTTCCCGCTATAGCCATTTTGCGAAAGCCAGGTTTTCAACGTAGATGTTAGTGCACGATCTGCTTCAGTCGTTGTATTCCACCATAAGGAAGGAATCGATACATTAAGTGATGAAGGATCAATTTGTTGTTTTCTTATCGTAAATTGCCAAGGTATTTTTATATCATACGAATCTGTTTTTATAGGTAGGTATGATAATGCAGAACTGCCCCATGCGTTCGCATTAGACTCTGTTCTTCTACCATTGCTTGCTGAAAAAACAGTACTCACAAGACGTCCGTTATGCCTTAAAACTTCTCCATACGTTTCATTTACAGCTGTATTAGTATTTCGATGCCAAGCATATCCACCATACACTTGGTAGTTGATCGTATCATCAATCACTCGTGATAGATAATTAGCTGCATATGTTCGAGCAGCAACAGCTTGTGACTTAAGAGCTTCTTTGTTTCAGCTCGCCATCATTCCAAATGGAACAACACCTTTTAAATAATCCTCGAGAAAGACGGTATTTATAGGACGAGCATGTTTCGTATTTTCAACAACAAATTTGAAGGAGCCTAGATAAGGTCGATGATTGATTTCAAGATAATGTGTGGACGTCATAGATGATAGTTCAAATTGATCAACGGTTATTAGTTTCTTCGATCCATCAAATAATGATATCTTTCCACTTTCAACCTTTGCGATATATGTTTTCCCATCAAGTAAACGAAGCTCATGATTTGAAACTAGAAATTCTCCGTGGATCTTTAAAGAAAGCTGTGATTGATTTCCAATATAGTTCACAAGCTTCACTTGCACCTTAGGCTCTACAGCTAAAGTTTTTGAAAAAGGAAAAACAGTAACAAATAGGACAATAGCTATGAATAATAATAAATACCGCTTCAAGAATACTCATTCTCCTTCATATGACAGATTAATAGCTTTATAGTGAGTCATACAAAAGAGAGGATATAAGGAGCAATAGGAGAAAAAAGGGAAAAAACTTTAAGACCATAGATGAATTGGCAAATATTTTTTCTTTCATTTTCTTCAATAAAGTCATTCTTACAATTTTAAAAAATATGTTTTATCATAACAAACTATGGTCCTCTTGTTTTTACATGTAAGTGGAATTTTTTAAAATATAGGAAACCGTTTTCGTCCTTTGCTTACAAATAATGATAAAGGATTTTACGCTGATGACAGCAAACCCTCTTCTTCCGTTATTGAGTGCAAGATGTTTTCGTGCTTTAAATCCGACCATTTACATTATTATTGCTGAGGCACTTTTAAGTATATGGTGGATCTTAACCGCACTCGTTAACGACCTGCAATGTGATAGTGATTCAAGTCTTACATGGGGTTTGTTTTGCAATCGTTTTTTAGAGCTCTTGAGTGTCTGTATAATCTATTAAATTTCAAACTAGATAAAGAAAGTGAGTAAACCAGCACATATCATTGCGAAAAAATTCAAGGGTTGTTCCTCATTTATATTAATATTGCATGTTCTCTCAAAAGAATTATCGTAAAATTTCGCCAATGTTCTACGAAAATCTGCCCAAGTTTTGATATCCGTAAAATCAGCAAAAACCCTTAGTACATGCTAGAAAAATAAAATAAGAAGAAGGAAAATGTAGAAGTTTGTCTTTTAATGTTAATGAAAGCCCTTTCATTAGTTATTTACAACGGTGAAATGCCAGAATATAATGATAGCAACCAATAAGTTTATTGGTTAAACAAAAGGGGAATAGGGGGAAGTTGCATGTTAAAAAAGCGCGGTTTACAAAAGTTTGTTTTGGTATTTTTTAGTTTGATGCTCTTATTAGGTGTGACAGCATGTAGTAGTAATGAAACCTCTAACGAAGGCCAAGAAGGAGGAAGTGGAGGTAAAACAAAGCTGACAATCTGGTTATGGCCAAACATGGGGATTGAAAAGCAAATTGAACAATATGCTGAAGAGAATGACATTGAAATTGAGATTCAGACTTCAGAGTTTGCTGACGTACATAGCAATTTAACCACAGCATTAGCGGCTGGCAGCGGCGCACCAGACATTTCTGCTGTTGAGGTTAAAGGGATCGATAAAATGAAAGCAAATCCAGAACATTTCCATAACCTTATTGACCTAGGTGCAGAGGAAGTGAAGGATGATTATTTGGATTGGAAATGGCAACAGGCTCTAACCGCTGATGGCAATTATTTATTAGGATTACCTACTGACATTGGGCCTCAAGCGATGGCGTATCGCTTAGATATTTTTGAAGAAGCTGGTTTACCAACAGACCGCGAAGAAGTAGCAAAACTAGTACAAACATGGGATGACTATATTAAGCTTGGTGAACAAATAAAAGCTAAAACAGGAAAAGCGTTAATCGACTCTCCAAATGGTGCTTATACTGTTATGGAAGGTCAAGGAGACGAGAAATACTATGATAAAGACGGTAATGTCATAGTTCAAGATAACCCGCAAATTAAAAAGGCGTATGATTTTGCTTCACTTATCATTGAAAAGGATTTATCTTCAGGCTTTGAGCAGTTTTCTTCTGAATGGGGAACTGGTATGAATAATGGGGATTATGCAACAATCCTTGCACCAGCATGGATGATGACATCGATGAAAGCAACTGCTCCTGATGCATCTGGAAAATGGGATATTACTCTACTTCCTGAAGGCTCTGGAAACTGGGGTGGATCTTTCTTAACCATTCCTAAGCAATCGAAAAACGCTGAAGAAGCATATAAGTTAATTAAATGGCTACTATCACCAGAACAACAATTAGTAACGTTTAAAGAATCTGGGAACTTCCCTTCAACACCTGGAATCTATGATTCTGAAGAAATTCAAAACTTTACAAGTGAATACTTTAATAATGCACCAGTCGGTAAGATTTATGCAGAAGCAGCACAACAAGTTAAACCAATTATCGAAGGACCTGAGTCCATCCAAATCGAGACAATTATTGGTGATGCCATCACTCGTGTGAAGGATGGTCAAGATAAACCTGATGCAAGTTGGGATAAAGCGATGAAACAGCTTGAACGTGAGCTAGCTCGATAAGGAACATGTTCCATAGTCATGGTGTAAGCGATTAATTTAAGGGGAGACTGATCATCTATCAGTCTCTTACATTTACTAAGGTAAAAAGGGGGAAAAAGCGTTGGCCTCAAATTTAGAAGTGAATAAAAAAAGTGCCATAACTGTCACAAGCACAAAGAAAACGTTGAAACAAACTACAAAGGATCATATTTCAGGGTATTTATATATTGCTCCGTTTTTTATCATTTTTGGAGTATTTGGACTTTTTCCTATTGTGTTTACTGCTTTTATTTCACTCCATAAATGGAATATTTTAGGTACTCGTGAATTTGTTGGATTTAAGAACTACCAACTCCTTTTTACAGATCCTCTTTTTTGGAAGGCGTTAGGAAATACCTTTAGTATATGGGTGATTTCAACTTTGCCTCAACTATTTTTGGCCTTAGTTCTTGCTTTTATTTTAAATTCTGCATTTCTTAAAGGGAAACAGTTCTTTCGTTTAGCTGTATTTTTACCAAATATTACATCTGTCGTGGCTGTTGCCATTATTTTTGGTGCTATTTTTGGAGAAAAATATGGTGTTTTAAATTATTTATTATCTTTTATTGGAATTGATCCAATTAACTGGAAAGGTTCATACTTTGGAACACATGTTGCGATTGCATCGATGGTTATGTGGAGATGGACAGGTTATAACACCATCATTTATCTTTCAGCACTTCAAAGCATTTCAAAAGATTTATATGAAGCGGCTACGATCGATGGAGCAAGTAAAATGCAGCAATTCTTTTACATAACGATTCCAATGATCCGTCCGATGGTGATATTTACGGTTATTTTATCGACAATTGGTGGCATGCAAATTTTCGCTGAACCACAAATGTTTGCCGGTGCTGGTGGAGGAGCGCTAGATCAAGGATTAACTATGACACTTTATTTGTATGAAGAAGCATTTGTACGTAATTCATTTGGATACTCGTCAGCACTTGCTTGGGTTTTGTTCCTAATAATTGTCTTGTTCTCCCTTGTGAATCTATTCATCACTAATCGTATTAAATCTGCTGAATAAGGATGTGAGCGTATGAATGAAGTTGGAGTTAAATGGTATAGTCCAGGAAAATTATTTACTTATCTTGTGTTAATTATTATTTCTATTCTATCAATCTTTCCTTTTTATTGGATGTTTGTTATAGGATCAAATCATACATCAGCTATCAATAAGTTTCCACCTGCATTTATTCCTGGTCCGAGCTTTTTCCAAAATGCTCAGAATGTGTTTATTAACATTGATTTCTTTAAAGCGATTATGAACTCAGTTGTTACATCAACCGCAATCACGATTTCAGTATTATTCTTTTGCTCATTAGCTGGGTTTGCATTTGCCAAATTGGAATTTAAAGGAAAAAAGTGGCTATTCGTTTTCATCATTGCAACGATGATGGTTCCTGCACAGTTAGGAATTATTCCTTCCTATATGATTATGGCAAAATTAGGATGGATTGATAGCTTAAATGCAGTAATTGTACCTGGAATGGTAAACGCATTCGGAGTTTTTTGGATGAGACAATATATCGGGGCTACTATTCCAAATGAACTTTTGGATGCAGGCAGAATTGATGGTTGTTCGAATTTCAAGCTTTATTATGCTGTTGTTCTTCCGTCTGTTCGTCCAGCACTTGCTACATTAGGGTTAATCACATTTATGAATGTTTGGAATGACTTCTTATGGCCATTAGTTGTGTTAAAAGACAGAAGTGTTCATACCATACAGATTGCCTTAAAAACACTAAATGGTGCATATTATCAGGATTACGCTATGATTCTAGCAGGAACGTTTATGGCAACACTCCCAATATTAATCGTCTTCCTTATGTTCAGTAAACAATTTATTGCAGGCTTAACTGAAGGATCAGTCAAACACTAGGAAAAGAGTCGTTGGCTCTTTTCCTCTTTCTATTTGGCTGTTTATCAAATAATTATTGTTTTTATATAGATAGCGGGGGTGAAGGAAATCGAAGCTGTTATACATATGAAGGAAGTGGAAAAAGCTTATGGAGGTGGCCATGGTAAGGTACAGGTATTAAGTGGAATTAATCTTTCAATCTATGAAAATCAAGTCATTGCTTTAAAAGGGA
>DASQMK010000420.1:0-7255 GCA_035645575.1 Metabacillus sp. | reverse complement strand
GATTTGTCATACAGGGAATATAAACAATTATCATTTTAAATACACTTGCTCTATTGGTAAGACGATGAAACGTAAGTGGAGTTATACTGCTACTGCGGATAAGGTCGGAACCTACACTATGACAGTGACGGTGTATAACAGTAACCTTCAAGTGGTTAAGACAGGAACTATTACGATAAAAGTTGTAAATAAAACGACTGACATTTCAACAGCAAAAAATGTTTTGTGTATTGGGGATAGCTTAACAAATGACAAAGCGTGGTTAAATGAATGGAAATCCTTAGCTGATGCTATGTTCGGTACAGGAAAAATGCAATTCATCGGTACTAGAGGAACTGCACCTTACAAGCTTGAGGGTAGAAGTGGATGGTCTGCAAGAACCTACGCTACAAACTACATGGAGCAAATCATTCTGAATGTCACAGGGGTAACGGTGATGCCTACATCTAAGAAGGTTTATAGTTTACCTGATTCGTATGGAGGGCATAACTGGGCAGTCGAAACAACTAATATAACAAACGGTTCAGGAACGATAACATTCAATCGATTAGACTCTACAGATTATGTAGTTTCTTCAAGTGGGACAATTACTGCTGTTGATGGTGCAGGTAGTGGTGATAGTTCGATTACTTATTCTTCGTGGACACCAGCATCAAATAATCCATTATGGAACCAATCGACTAACCAATTAGATTTTAACAACTATCTAACCGTAAATGGATTTACAAAGCCTGATATTGTTCAAATATTCTTAGGGGCAAACGATGTTCCGTATTGGACGGGTGATTTCACTAGTGTCACAGCATCCATGCAAACTCGTTTTGGATGGTTAAAAACTATTGTAGATACAATTCTTTCTCAATGGTCTGGCACTAAAGTGTACGTTGTACTAACTCCTTTCTACGCTGATCAAAATGGATTAGGAGCTAATTATGGAAACCAGTATATAGACAATCAATTACACATGAATGTATTTACATGGTGTTATAACTTAATTCAGCAGTATAAAGATTACAACAGTAATGTATCGATTGTTCCAGTTGCTCAAACAATGGATTCGGATTATGACTATATTCCAGCTAGTCAAAGTGTAAATCCTAGAAGTAGTTTAACTGAAACAGTTCAAACGGGTGGTGTACACCCAAGTAATGAGGGTTATTACCAAATGGCTGATACAATGTTTAGTCACTTTGTAGGTCATTATTTAGATGCGTAATTGGAGGAAATTGCGAAGTAATAAATAATATTTTAATTAATTTACACATAAGCCGTTTAAGAAGGGCTTTTTTATTTTGTCAAAATGGAGATGAACTGTATGGAAATAACTTTTGAGGTAAAGCCGATTGGAGTTAAATATGTCTGTGATAGTTGCGGTGAGGGTGAAATGGTACCTAACGGAAAAAATGATTTCAAATATGAAGTTAAAATCGGTCATACGTGTAGTAAATGCGGTTTAGAGAAAGATTTTGCTGAGAAATATCCGTTAATTAGGTATGAGTTTTTCGACAAAAATAATATTTGATAGACATGCTATATTAATTCCGTTTACAATTAATGTTAACAGTAATGTGAACGGGAGGACTAATAATGGAATGGATAATGGAAAACAAAGAATGGGTATTTAGTGGTATAGGTGTTTTCATACTTTCAACAATAGTTACACTTATGGTTAGAAAATCAAGTAACAATCAAAAGCAAAAGGTGGGTAATAATTCAACTGGGATTCAAGTGGGAAGAGACTTAAAAATAGGTGAAAAAGATGGAAAAAAATAAACAAAATCAAAGAGTCGGTGACAATTCAAACTCTCTTCAAGTAGGTGGAGATATGTATGTATCCCAAGGAATACAATACTCACAAATTAAAGAAATTGCGATGGACGTTTTTAAATCTAACTTCTACGATTTAGGCGAAGAAGCTGCCAAAATAGCAAAGAGACGTGCAGAAGAGGCTGTTAGTGATTTTATTGATAAATTGAAAAAAGACGCACCTGAATCAATAAAAAATATGTCGGATCCAGATGTTCAATATTCACTTTTTGAAGTGCAAAAATCCTATGCCCGACTCGGTGATAAAGAGATGTCAGAACTATTAAGTGATGTTTTAGTGAAAAGAATCTCTAGTCAGGATGAGTCATTTTTAAAGTTGGTTTTAAATGAATCTTTAACTATAATACCTAAATTAACCGCAAAACAGATTGATATTTTAGCATTAATTTTTTTCGTCAGGTATGTAAATTTTTCACAAGAGATACCCTTGGAAATTTATTGGAACAACATCAATGGAGTAATTCAGAGTACAGATATACCTGAAAATGATGTGTTTTATCAGCACCTTCAATATAGTGGATGCTTATCAATTAGTATTGGTTCTGCAAGTTTCAATGATATTATGAAACATAAATTCCCTAAAGGAGAAAATGAGATAAGTGCAAGCATTAATTCTAGGTCAGAAATAATTACATTAAAACGAAAATGGGACAAAACTAAGTTATGTAATTCTACTTTGACAAGTGTTGGTATCGCCATTGCTATAAGTCATTTAAAGAGGAAGACAGGAATCGAATTGGATTATAGAATTTGGATAAATGGATAGAAAATGTCTAAATTTTATGGTTTTCACTAACAAAAATATTTTAAATTATATGAGTCATCATTCGATGGCTCTTTTATTATGCCTAGAAAGGGTGGTTAAGATGGAGAAATGGCTAGCATCAACAGATAAAACAATAGCAATATTATGGGGAGCTATTTTCGTCCCAGTTTTTGAGTTTATGTATGGTGGGGGCGATGTAGTGAAATATTTAATGACAGCTCTTCTGTTTTTCATAGTAATGGATTGGATCACAGGAGTTAGAGCATCGAAGAAAGATACAACATATGCAAGCAAGTACGGGATTGATGGTATTTTCCGTACTTTTTTATTCTTCTTTTACCTGCAGGTGGACATTTCTTAGATATGTTTTTTGGCACAAAAGGAATTATTTTTGGTGCACTTGGTACCGGGGTACTCTACCACATCATTCAATCTATGACTGCTAATGCAATTAGAGCTGGGTGGGGAGAATTTTTCCCTGAGTGGATTTTAACTAAAATAACCGATTAGGTCAAAGAAGAATTAGAATCGAAGCTTAATAGATCAGAGATGAGGAAAAATAATCAACAAGGAGATGATAAGTGATGTCCTTATGGATTGAGAAACTAATTCCTAAGAACCAATATTCGAGACCGGGAACAAAGCTGCAAAAGGTAGTGAAAATCATTAATCATTTCACAGCTAATCCAGGTGCTAGTGCTTTAAACCATTATAAATAATTTGGTTTTAGTCTTGTTGAGCAGAATAACCGGTTGCCTAATAAAAGACGATATGCCTCAGCTCACCTCTTTGTGGATAAACAAGAAGCATATTTAATCATTCCATTAAATGAAGTAGCCTATGCAGCAAATGACGGCTCTTTTCGAGGTATTCCAGATCTTAAACCGAATGCTAACTATAAGTCTATAAGTGTGGAATTATGTATTGAAAAGGATGGTACATTTCACCCTGAAACAATAAAGCGAGCTGCACAAATAAATTCAGAGCTTTGTAGAATGTTTGGCTTGGACCCATTGAAAGATGTAACACGTAAAAATTGTCCTGCACCTTGGGTGAAAGATCCCAAAAAGTTTGATGAATTTAAACGGATGGTAAAGACTTGTCAAACACTTGGAGTTATTCAAATATTGGAGGCGAAAGTTATGGAATTAAATGATAAACAAAAGCAAATGGTTGACTATTTAAAGTCATTAAAAATCACAAATGGCGAAAATCCGGATAAAGAAGCTTCACAATTGTATGTATGGACTATTGCCAATGAAGTTATACGTGTAGTTTATACTGATATGAATAAAATGAAGAAAGAACTAAAAGAAGAAATCGCTGAGTTAAAGAAATTGATTAAATAATATTTTAATATTAGGCTAGTTTTCCCAATCATTTTCAATTAATATAATTTTAGGAAATGATTGGGGGGATTTTTGTTGAAAAAAATTATATTTAATAGTTTCTTATTTGGACTAGTCGTGCTTTTAACACCTACTTTTGCAAGTGCGCATCCAGGTAATACTGACTCAAATGGTGGACATTACTGTTGGACGAACTGTGAAGAATGGGGATATGATTATGGAGAATACCATTATCATAATGGTGGTTATGATGATTATCTCTATAATTATGTTGACTACGAGAAACAATTGAGGCAGGAATATTATAATGAAACTGTATCAGAGGGAGATTACTTATTAAAATTACTAAGTAACTTTAACTCTGTAATTTCTTCAGGTGATATAAAGAAAATAGATGGATTGTACGATCAATTCACGGAACAAATATCTTATGTAGAATACATGATAGGTTCTGTTTATGGTTCTGAAAATAGAGATAAACTCATACGAAAGTACATAAGACCATCTAAGATAGCTAAAGAACGTGTGATTTATGAAGTTTCACAATTAAGATTACTGTCTGACATTAGTTATTATGTGAATGCAGATTATGATGTCGATGATGAATTCGCTAAATTGAATCGACTTGTCAAAAGAGCAGAACAGATAAAAAAAGCAGGTGGGTATCAAGCAGTGCCACCGAAAATAAATCATTATCTTCGTTATCAAGAGGCACTTATTCAAGGTAACTATTTAAATAAGATATACTTTAATGAAATTATCGAAACGGGATCTATTTCGTATATTAGTGAGGAGTACGATTATTTTACAAAGCAAATTCAAATCACTCAAGCTAAAATTGGAAAGGTTTATGGTGAAGATAATCGGAACAAACTTGAAAATCAATTTGTCAGACCTGCAAAAATTTTGAAAGAAAGAGTTATTTATGAAGTATCCCAATATCGTTTGTTAGAAGAGATTGAATCTTTATATTATTCCGGTGACGAATCGACAGCTAGGAATTATTTAAGTAAATTAGACAGGTTACAAAGAAGAGCTATCGAGATAAAAGCAGCAGGAGGATATAAGAGTCTTCCTCCAAGCATAAATAATGAACTGGAAAGCTTTGAAGATTGGATAAGAAATAACTTAGAATAATTTAAAAGTCCTTTCTAATGAAGGGGCTTTTCTATTCGTGAATTTAAAGGAGCTCACTCTTTCGTGGGCTCCAATTCCTCAATTATATGCACCTTTTTACAAAAATAGATTATCAAGACACCAACCTTTTACATATTGTGTTATATACAAAATTTTTAAAGGTGGGGTGGGTTTAAAGTCTTATGCTGTCTAAACGTGATATACAATCTATTAATTTATGGATATCAAAAATGAATCATTATAATTATCAAGATAAAAAGCAGAAGATTAAAAACGCTAAAAGAATCTTAAAGTTAAAACATAAAATAATTGGATACGGTTGGCATCGAATTGTCTACGATCTTAATAATGGATATGTATTAAAGGTAGCTATATCTGACCATGGACTTAAAAGTAATGAAACTGAATACAAAGTATATACAAATTGCCCTTATGAATTACGAGAATACCTTTGCCCAATTAAAAAATTAGGTCATGGCTGGATAATCATGAGGAAAATGGAATATGAAGTTCCAAATAAAAGGTATATAGAGGAGTTAGCCCGATTAAAAAACAAATTTCAAAATGCCGGAATTATACCTTATGATTTGAAAAAGCTTAATGTAATGCTATCCAAGGAAGGTAAAATCACAGTTATAGATTATGGTGATTTTTTTATGAGTTGAACCAATTTTATGTATATATCCACTTATTATCCTCTTCAGGTTTAATTCCTTCTTCCTCTAATTCTTCAATTAAAACGGAACGTCATACGTATCATTCAATATTTCATCATCAATCCTTTTTAGTTCCTTCAGTACGAGTTCGGTTATATCAATTGTTTTATATACCACTTTATATACTTTCATACCCGGATGTTCTCTTCGTAAATCCTTTATGTATCTTATAGCTGATTCTGCAGCTGCATTATCGGGTTTTATTTTATACTCAAAAGAGTTGACTGATATATCTCCTCTCCTAAGCACTTTCGAACCGTTAACCTCAAAGTGTATTTGAATTAATACCTTCACCCTGTGATCATATCCCATACACCGAACACTAAGAATACTCCAACAATCGCAATGATAGCAAATACAGGGATTAGAAACCAGAATGCTATACCTTTTATCACAAAGTTCCCTGTCTTAGCTAGTTTCTCCGTTTCACTCAATACAGGTTTATTTTTTTCCTTGGCTTCTTGCTTCTCACGTTGCTTTGCTTCATATAATTCTTTTTCTCTTGCAAAATCCTCTTTCCATCCCATTATAAATTCCCCCACTCAATATAGTACGTTTGGTTTATATATTAGCAGATATACTGTGAAGATTGGAAGATTATTCAAGTTAGAGAATTTTTCGGGAACTTTTTAAGAGGAAAATCGTACCAGTTATAGTATACTATTTACTCTAGGAGGGATTTACTATGGAAAAACAAAAATTTTATGAGAAAAAGTGGTTCGCAATCATTATGTTATTATTTTTTGCGCCTGTTGGTATTTTTCTTATTTATAAATACCAACACTTTAGTAAGAAGATTAATTTAGTATTATCTGTGGTTTTTGGAACTCTATTTATTATTGGTGTAGTTAGTGGAAGTGGTGAACAAACAGAACAAACAGTAGTTTCTGAGGAAACTAAAAAAGAAAAACAAGAACAAATTAAAGCTGAAGAAGTTGCAGCTGAAGTAAAAGTTGAACAGGAAAAAGCTAAAGAAGAAAAGAAAAAAGCTGAGGCTGAACAAAAAGAAAAAGAAGAAATTGATAACCTTTTAACTTCTTTCCAGATAGTTAGTGAAGATGTAGTTAGTAATTCTAATGGAGTTATCCCAGATATAAACATCAAACATCATGATAATTTCTTTCAAGTAGATGTTTTTTGTTGATGAAGTGACATGGGCTAATTCAAATGAAAGCGAGAAAATGAGCTTTGCTACAACGATTGGCACAAGTATAGAGAATGCTTTATCTCCACATAACACTTTTGTAGACATTAAGAGTGCTACTAATAAAGATGTAGTAGCATCGCAAAAAATGTTTGGCGGATGGAAAATTAAAAGGTAAGCTTACCCCTGCTTCGGTAGGGGCTTTTTTATATTTCCCAAAAGTCTTCAACTTTTAAATTTGGATCAATATTTCTAAGGACTTTTAAAACCTTCTTCATAGTTTCGACTCTTGGTGGGGAATTATCCGAAGCAAGTT
>DASQMK010000419.1:0-3723 GCA_035645575.1 Metabacillus sp. | reverse complement strand
TCCCATTCAACTAGAGTGTTATCTAAATCAGTAATAATTCCTTTTATTCCACTTTCCTTTAATTTCTGCGGAGATATATGATAAATACTTTTCACATATTCACCAGGTAAAAATAACTTTAGCATGAGTCTTTAACACCTCATTATCATTTTTTTGCCATCTTACATCATATCGAATTTATTTCATTCTTTCAAAACAAAATTAAAGTATATGAAAATTCACCACAAAAAATCACAAAAACTTTTCGACAAATTTCGACCACCTTCAACAGCTGTGGATAATATTATACACAATATCCACCTTGCAATACCTCATTTTTCACACCTTATAAACATTATACCCACAATTTATCCACCGTTAATTGTGGATAACAGAACGGTTGTTCTCACTTTTGATTCATGTTAGATTTAAATTAATAACAAAATATAACATTTTTACATGTCTTATATTTTATAAGATCATAACAAATGTTAGGAGGTGTAGAGCCAAAAATTTGGCCATTCTTCATGCGTAAACTTTCTGACGAATTACTAATCGAATCTTATTTCAAAGCGATCGAAATGAAACTAAACGATGATTTTATAGAATTGATTATGATTGAAATTAAGCGCCGTTCTTTGGGGCATGTGTTAAAGGCTTCTTCCTAAAGCTTAAACTCTGTCGCCAGACGGCTTTTTTTTAAAACCTTTACTGTTTATACTTTGTCCATTCTGATTTTATACTACTCTCTCAATTACTTTGCCGTAACATATAATTAGTGAATGTTATTATACCATTTGTTTAGAAGCACCTCTATCTTTATTTCCCTTATTCGAAAGAAAATTATGATGGGGAAATGTGATCAAAATGAAAACCTTCAGTACTCTCTGAAGGTTTTTCATTTTGATCGATGTATCATCTAACATGATTGTAATAATAATACCCTCCGCCGATGACAAGCAACAAAATTAATAGCACTACAATAAACGCAAACCAATATCCATAACCGCTCGTTACAGGTGTATACGGATATGGTGCTGGCCCATATGGTGAATAACCATACATCAACTTTTCCTCCCTATTTTTAGTCATTCTTCAATATAACTATGTTCTCAACCTAATAAACGCGTAGGCTGTTATCCTAACATCGTCCAAAAAATTCACATTAGTGACATGTACATTAAAACAGAAAAGAATCTAAGGAATTCTTTCATATGTACAGACACAAACAAGCTCCCTTTATCATACATATGACTTATAGGCACATGCCTATATTACGTTTTAAATGGAGGTGGGGGTATGACAGGGCTCATAACAGCACTAGGTTTCTTTGTAAAAGAATTAGTGTTTTTAGTATCTTATGTAAAAAACAATGCCTTTCCACAGCCTTTGTCTGCAACAGACGAAAAGAAGTATCTTCAACAAATGTCTGAAGGTGATGAGTACGCGAGAAACATGTTGATTGAACATAACTTGCGACTCGTAGCTCATATTGTTAAAAAATTTGAAAATACCGGGGAAGACTCAGAAGACTTGATATCTATTGGAACTATAGGGTTAATAAAAGCGATTGAAAGCTATTCACAGGGGAAGGGAACAAAGCTTGCAACTTATGCAGCTAGATGTATTGAAAACGAAATTCTTATGCATTTACGAGCATTAAAAAAGACCAAAAAAGATGTATCCCTACATGATCCAATTGGTCAAGATAAAGAAGGAAATGAAATTAGTCTAATCGATGTGTTAAAGTCTGAAAACGAAGATGTGATTGACACAATTCAACTAAATATGGAATTAGAAAAAGTAAAGGAATATATCGACATATTGGATGGCAGAGAACGAGAAGTTATCGTTGGAAGATTTGGACTTGATTTGAAGAAAGAAAAAACACAGCGTGAAATTGCAAAAGAACTAGGCATCTCAAGAAGCTATGTATCTAGAATTGAAAAACGTGCATTAATGAAAATGTTTCATGAATTTTATCGTGCTGAAAAAGAAAAGAGAAATCGTTTAAAAGGAAAATGATGGTAAAAGAAAAGGGCGCAAACAATCGCGCTCTTTTCTCATTTTTCAAATTCTTTTATACTTAGCTAGGCAGTATCCTTCTCAACAACTAAATGTAATAATAATTCAATTTTTATCATATTCATCGCCTCCAGTATTTTTATTAAGCATTGATTACATGTTATGAAAATTCTCAAATTGCTTTGTTTTTACTTCTTCCATCCTTCTTTGGATTTCTTGCTCTCGTTGAATGTCATTTTTTGTTTGCTTTCTTTTTGAAACGGAAAGAGTCAGTGTAATAAAAAATAAATTAATTGTCATGTGTATCACCTCCTTTAAGTTATTTAACACCTTGAATTGATGAACAGGTTGCCAAATCCTTAAAGTTTTTCCTGATTTCATAGTGACGTGATCTTAATGACGAATAAATAAAAACACGCCACAGGGGCAACCTGCAGCGTTAAATAACTAATAAAAACGCCACAAGGATTCAGATCAACCTGTGGCGTGTGTTTACTTATTAAAAAAAACAATTCATATTAAGAAAATAATTAATATACACCATTTTGGTCGAAAAGAATGATTAAGTTGTTGTTATGTGAATTTGTTCGTTTGTTCATGATCTTCGACCTCCATTTCATTATTTACTGTTATATTGGTAATTATATCCACGATTTCCAATTCTGTAAACATGTTTTTAAAAGTTTAAATTTTCAGATAACTCAAACCGTTGTTGTTTTTATTTAAACAAAAAAAGCCAATCTCAAAAAGATGAGACAGACTAGATAGTAGTGTTATTGATTTTCCGAATTATCCAATTGTTTTTTATATTTTAATGACATTTTAAAGCTTACGAAAGCTCCTGCTAAAAAAAGTACAGTGGTAATCATTAAAACAATATCATATATATAATGCTTTTCTGCATCTGGTAGTAAAACGCCAATATATAAGAATACACTTGCTGCTAAAAGAACAAATGCATAATTCTTAAAATCTGTAGCAAGCGCTTGTAATGCTTTTTTATTCATTAAATTCACCTACTAAATGTGTTATACATACACAATAACACAATCTAGCAGTCTATTAAGCCAGTAAATTCAACCAATAGTGGGATAATTTTTTAACAAATAAACTTAAATGTTGAGTTGTATCCAACAATTTAAGTCATCTTGATATTTATCCCATTCTTAACGGGCAGTATGACCCCTACCTCAAGCTTCTGAGTTTACATAACTGCCAGTTAAGGTCCGATGGTTCAACTAAAACATCAGTGGAGGATGAAGCCCCCCTGATTGAAGTTTCACTTTAGATTGCTTCCACTATTTTTAAGACCAAATCAGCTGAATGCTTTGCAGCTTGATCTAAAAACTGATCAAAGGAAATATTTGACTCTTTACCAGCTATATCAGATAATGCTCTGATGATAACAAAAGGTACTTCAAATTGATGACAAACTTGTGCAATTGCAGCTGCTTCCATTTCACCTGCATAAAGGTTTTGAAATTTACTTCGAATAAATGCTACTTTATCAGGATCATTTAAAAACGAGTCACCTGTCACGATTAATCCTTTAGCTACATGAATATCTGTAATCTCTTCTGCTTTCTTAACCGCAATCTCCACCAGTTTTGGATCTGGTTTATAGGCTGCTGGTAATCCCGGGACTTGTCCGTATTCATAGCCAAATGCAGTTACATCTACATCATTATGACGTACTTCAGTGGAGATGACAACATCTCC
>DASQMK010000418.1:0-3141 GCA_035645575.1 Metabacillus sp. | reverse complement strand
ATTTTAAATCTTTTAATATTTTGTTTGAAATCATCACTAGTATATTGGGATCCTAGATCCGAATGAAAGACTAAACCATTCTTTGGTTTTTGTGAGTAATAAGCATTTTCCAAAGCCTTTGACACCAACTCGGTCGTCATTATACGTGCAAAAGAATACCCTACTATTTTTTTAGAGTGTAAATCCATGACAGATGCAAGATAGCACCAGCCATCTCTATTCAGTTAGGAAACATTGGACAGGAGAATGTCGACCTTTACAGTACTGAAAAAAAATAATGAATACTGTAAAAACAGACATTCTGATTTCTGAATTGAACTGAGTTTACTGAGGTTTCCACCGTATCACTTGTTTTAATGCTTGGATCTCTCCAACAACGAACTTTCTACACATAAAGCTAGTCCTCTGTGCTATCGTCTATTCGCTGCTACCCGTACCGTAATACGCCTAGCTACCATTGCCGAACCGTTAATGGCCGTTCTCGCCTAGTAATCACCAGCAAACAAGGAAACTGTTAATGTGATTACTGTTGCACTTTATAACATCGGCTACAACAAGAACCTGTTCAAGTTTAGAGTCTGTTAGGTTATTCGACTGGTGGAAACTTAAAAGTGAGCGCACTTAATAAACCTAACTTCGACTTATTTTTTTCGAAATTATAAAATAAGGTTAGGAAGTTTCAAATATTCAATTATGGGAATAATAGGATTTTAGAGACCTTGTTGGCGCAAGGTCTTTCTTATGTAAATTAAACTGCTATTTCACTTTTATTATCTATTGATCCCCTTACTGAAGGGTTATTAAATAGCTTGTCCTCTAACACGCTTCTCAGCGTGAATAACGTGCCTGATTTAATTAGGTCTAATAACACAACCTTTCACTATCGTAATCTCTTAGCATTAAGGACAATAGATGGTCTATATAGCTTACTAGGATGTAATATGCAGACTCACTTTCTTGATTGATTGTAAATGCCACCAGTTCAGCGTTTTGTACTACAGTCGCTTCAATAATGTCCTCACAAATTGTGAGAAGGTTGTTGTTATCCATTTGTTGTATATTGAATTTAATAATATTCTCCATTAAAATCTCCCCTTTGTTTAAATAGTTGCCATGCTATTGATAAAGTCGTTTATTTCCTTATCTGAAACACCAAATTCTTTTAACTCTAGATCAATTTGACTAACAGCATTTAGATAGTCATCTTTAATTTCTAATTCCATTAAAAAATCACAATATTCGTCCATGTAGTTTGACAAGATAAATTCCGTACGTAAAAATAAAGTTCTATATAGTTGTTGTATTTGGCTAGTATCACTTCCTACCGTTGCCTGTTGCATTTGCGTAGCCTCCCTATTTGTTGTTTGAGTAATTTTCAAAGAAAGATTTAATATCTTCGATGTCTAGACCTTGTTGTAGCGCTTGTTGGATAAGCTCAATCCACTCGTAATCTAGGTCTTGATTTGACATTTATACCTCCGTTTAGATATCTAGGTTATTTAATGGTGAGTGTTTTTGGTATTTTCTTCAGGTATGCCCGCATAGTGACATCAACACTCGAATGGCCGAGAATACGTGATAAGGTTGCAAAATCGCCATTTCCTTCAAGTAGATAATACTTTGCAAAATTATTGCGAAGTTGATGAGGATGTATACTAACACCTACTTTTTTTCCTGCTTCACGTAAAGTTCTTTCATAATTTCTTACATCTAGTTTTGTACCTCTGATTGTAGGAAACAGAAAATCACTATCTGAATACCGATCTCTATATTGAAGCCATCGTTTTAGCTCATTTGACATTTTATATCCAAAATAATCGTACCTTTGTTGGTTGTTCTTAGGATTTTCAATGAGAATCGACTTTTGCTTAAAATCAATGTTCTCAGGACGTAAATCACAGCTCTCACCGGCTCTAATGCCCGTATCAAGTATCAATTTAGTCTGAATGAAGCTACGATAAGAATGGAAAACAGTTAAGTCAAATGTATTTAACACTTTTTTTATTTCATCAACTTCAAGCAATGCTTTTTGTTTTCGTTTAGGCTTAATATTTTCGATATTAGATACTGGATTAATCTTAATTTCCCTTTCTGACTCTAAAAAATTGAAAAATACTTTGATATTTCTAAGATAGTTAGCAACAGTTGTATCACTAATCGGCTTATTAAAATCATGTCTGTGATCAGGTTGATTAATCTTCCTAGGTTTCTCTCTGGAAACTACTGTGTATTTACCTCGTTCACGTAAATATTTTATATATTGACGAATATGACCTGACTTAACTTTTGTAATATCAGTTACTTTTATTTCCTTTTCTAAATAAAGCCCGAAAAGCTTAAGTGTTTGTTCATAACTCGCTAATGTTTTACGAGACAGATTTTTTGAATCGCAGTACAGCATAAAATTATCCAAATGATATTCAAAATTAGACAAAACAAAATAGGCCTCCCTTTTTACTGGATTTATCCAATAAATAGGAAGACCTATTATTAATTGCCTTATAATTAAAAATTAGTTGGTCACTAAAGTGTATTCGTTGGTCACAAGTGTCAGTGTTCCAATTTTTACAATTAGCTTCAATCCCTTGGTACAGTAAGTTTTAACTCCATTTAACTTGCTTTATGTTCCAAACGAAGCTTATCTGCTACCATCGCGATAAACTCTGAGTTTGTTGGCTTTGCTTTAGTCATACTTACTGTATAACCAAATAAAGAAGAAATAGATTCGATATTACCGCGGCTCCATGCTACTTCAATTGCGTGGCGAATCGCACGCTCTACCCTTGAAGCTGTCGTGTTATATTTCTTTGCAATATCTGGATATAATACTTTAGTAATTGATCCTAGTAATTCAATGTCGTTGTAAACCATTGAAATGGCTTCACGTAAGTATAAATAACCTTTAATATGTGCGGGAACTCCAATTTCATGGATGATGCTTGTAATACTAGCATCTAAATTTTTTCCTTTGGATTGTGGTTCACTCGTTCTAATTGAAGAATTTGTTCGCTTAATAATTGGTGCTGCATTTCCACTTACTTGGCGGATGTGGCTAGCTAACCCTTCCATATCAAAAGGTTTTAAAATAAAGTAAGCAGCCCCTAAATCAACAGCTTTTTTTGTTACATCCTCTTGACCAAA
>DASQMK010000417.1:0-7391 GCA_035645575.1 Metabacillus sp. | reverse complement strand
TGGACAATTGCTGTTGTCTCTCTTGCTCCATTGCATATTGTGATTGTAGTTCTGTAATTTTCTTCGATCTTTCGAGACTCATCATTCTCCTCCTTACTTCTTTGTTAAACGTTGCCACCACAATTTTAGCTTATTCAATGTATTCTTGATTTTCTTTAGATATCCTGCTATTTTAAAAACAATTCTTGTAAGAAACTGCCTGATCTGCAATGGGATAAGTTTCCACAATAAACTTATTATCCATCTTACAGGTGCTAATAAAATTTTAACCAATGAATATAGAAATTGAAAAGCCCATTTTAACAAATTCCATACAACTTTAAAAATTCCAAGTACAATTACGATCAAAAGTTGTATAAATGCCTGGATTGGCCGAACAATCATAAGCTGTCCGATCTTAATTGTGATGCTGTATATTCGAATGCTTGTCTCTATTAAGTATTCTAACAGCTTTAAATAGAGATGCTTAAATAGGCCTTGATATGCGGCATATCCACAGAGTAAGGCAAGGAAGATATATATCCTAAGTTCCCCTTCATTTACAAGTAACAAAAGATAGAATAGAATTAGCCCCTGAACAACCCAAAACATAAAGTCATTGATAAAAACGACCCATCTAGCCCTCAATGGCCGCTTCAAAAAGCGACCATATGTGTCAAGAGCTACTCCTATCCAGCTACCCATTCCTACCATCGCAAGCATAGTGTAAAACTGTGTTGTTAAGCTCATTTAAATAACTTGCTAAAGAGTCCTTTAGCTTTCTCCGAATGCTGCTCATCTAGATAAATAAGGTCAAAAATTCTACTCCCCTTTATCGATACGATTCCTTTATCCACATCTAAATTTTTCATCTGGAGGTTTTGACCTCGTATCGCTAAAGCACCCATGACCGTATCCAATAAGAACTCCTCACTATCAAAGCTTTCAACTTGCTTTACTCCTGTGATCTCTATTAACTTCCTGCCTCGCATTATCACATCATGCTCTTGAATCGTACCTTTATGGACAGACGCATTATTTTCATAGTATTGGCTCATATCCTACCTCCGAATTCTAATAAAGGATTTTCTTTTACATGTGTATGTTCCTTGAATTCGGTTTAGAACAAGCTATAAACGAAATGAGGAAGCGCCTTGCTCAGACCCGACAGGCATAAGACGATTTGGAATAGAAGGCGTTCTTTGTGCCTTCAATTCCAAATTGGCTTATGACCCCGAGGGTCTAGGCGCTGGAGCTAGACACCAAAACAACGTACGATATTTTATACTTTCTTTCCTTCGAAGAAATGCGGAAGCGCCTTGATCAGACTAAGGCAGACATTAGGACTACCACTTATATAGACTCTTGCTCGATCTTTTCTTCCTTCACCACTCGATATAAATTTGACGCCTCTTCTTTTCTAGTGGTTTCCTTGAGATCTTCAATAACGACTGTCACTAGCTTTTGTCCAAAACGAATGACAAGTTCGTCACCAATTTTCACATTGGAGCTTGCTTTTCCTGGTGTTCCATTTATTGAAATTCTCCCTTGGTCTGCTATTTCTTTTGCTAATGTTCTTCTTTTTATTAATCTTGAAACCTTTAAAAATTTATCTAATCTCATCTTACATCCCTCATTCTTTATCTAGTTTTTTCGCTTCATTCCAATAGTAATCCATCTCTTCTAATGACATATTCTGAAGTTCTTGAAGACGTTCATGTGCCATCTTTTCTATATATCGAAACCGATTAAAGAATTTTACATTTGTTGAAGATAATGCTTCCTCAGGCTCAATCTTATAATGTCTTCCCACATTCACAAATGCAAATAAAAGGTCACCAAACTCTTTCATGATGAACTGTTGATCGTTATTCATAGCAATTTCTTCCTCAAATTCTTTTAGTTCCTCTTTTACCTTCTCCCAAGCTCCTTCAACTGAAGGCCAATCAAAGCCAACCTTTGCCGCCTTCTTTTGTAAATGATAGGCTCTGGATAGTGCCGGAAGTGAGGATGCAACAGCATCCAATACAGATTGATCTTCTCGTGTCCCCTTCTCTTTCCGCTTTATTTCCTCCCAATTCGCTAAGACTTCATTTGAATCAGAGACAGAGTGGTTCCCAAAAACATGAGGGTGACGACGAACCATTTTTTCGGCTACTCCCCTAATCACTTCATCAATGGAAAACATACCTTCATCCTCACCAATTTGTGCATGAAGAACGACCTGTAATAACACATCTCCTAGCTCTTCAATGATATGATCAATATCATCCTTATCGATGGCTTCTAATAATTCATAGCATTCTTCAATTAGATATTTTTTCAAGGTTTGATGTGTTTGCTCTTTATCCCATGGACAACCGTTTGGCCCCCGTAATTCAGCAATAATCTCACGGAAGGAAGAAAATTGGTGGTAAAGAATTGTTTCATCCTTAACAGGAGGAACATAAATACTTGTTAAATTATTGATCGTTGTTTCGCGATCTAATTCATAGAGCTCAATTTCTTTTAATTCCTGAAGATTACTGCCTGCAGCTGTAACAATCTTAATTTTATAATCATCTGGTAATTGCTCCATTAACGTCAGCTTGACCTCTGAGGCAATGATTTGGTCATAAACTTGCGTGATGATGACATGTCCTTTTAGCTGTAGCATATCTCTTTTTAAATCAAACGCATCAACAAGCTGGAATCCTTCAACAGGATCAATCTCTAATGCTTGGAAAGTAGAATCTAAAAAGCTTTGACCTCCCTCAATTTTAACTGTATACCCTTTTTTTCTTCCTTCTTTTAAAAGAAGCTGAACCGTTCTTTCAGCAACAAGCGGATGACCTGGTACGGCATATATTAAATCCATTTCATTTGCTTTTTTAAGTAGAATTTCAACAATAGATGTATATACTTGATCAAAATCATCATTTTCCTCATAAATGACATCAAAGGATTCATAGTGTATCTGATCCCCTAACTCACTTATTACCGGGTGTTCCTTCGTTCGCAAAAAAAGCTGCTTCGATTGAGTTAATAATCGATAAACACCGTAAGGCAATTGGTTAAGATCTCCTGCCCCTAGTCCTACAATTGTTATTTTTTTTGTCATCTATGTACCTCTTTTCTATTTGAAAAGTTTTTTTACTACAGGAATATATTGAATTTCTGTATGGGAAAACACCTTTATTTTTAAAATCGTTATGACATAAAGAATTCCGCCTGTAAGTACTCCAATTAAGGCAATCATTGTTGAGTGTGCACGAGTTTCAGCACCAACAAGAACTAACCCCAATTTGAGAATAGTCACCATGATAAAAATCGACATTCCTATCTGACCAATTGTTTTTAAGTAAGGGAAAGTAAAGCCTTTCGCTTTCATGAATACCATCATGACCAAAGCAACAATGAAATATGCTACTAAACTCGATATAGCTGCTCCGATTACAGCATACTTGGGAATAAGCACTAAATTTGCAAAGTATTTAAAGCTCACACCGATCAAAACTGCTATTGCAGGTACAAATGTATAGCCTAATCCTTGCAAAATAGCAAACATTGTCAGGCATATTGAGGTAAATAAAATGGAACAACTTAAGATGATAAGTACGCCTGACCCTGAAACATCTTTAAAGAGCATCATATTAATCGGCTCTATTAACGCGATTAATCCACCAGCTGCTCCAGCACCGATAACTAAACATAATTTCAACGAAAGTTGTAGCTTTTCCTTTATAAAATTCTCATTTTGTTGCAGTTTTGCTTGGGCTATAGCTGGAACAAGTGATAATGCAAAAGACGTTGCCACAACCGTACCTAATTGAATTAAAGGCTGTCCCCTGTCATACACACCCTTTGCTACCTTTGCAAGCTCCTCATCCATTCCAATATGAAGTAATAATGCATATAAATGCAAGGCATCGACTAACTGAATGAGGATAAGCAACAAACTGCTGATCCCAAAGGTGAAACTGTATTTAATTAAGGTTGTTACGATATCTATTATTTGAATTGAAGCTGACAAATTCCACGGTAATATTCGGCTTCTTTGGTTTCGTTTCCACATTAAAAGGAGGATAAGAAACCCTGCTAAACTTCCTATGACAGACGATAATAAAGCACCCAATCCAGCCGTATAGAGATCAAATCCTAAATGGATGAAAAGATAAGAGCTTATCAAAATAAAAGAAACTCGAATGCCTTGTTCAACCACTTGAGATATAGCAGTTGGTTGCATATTCTGCTCATATTGAAAATACCCTCTTAGTAATGATACAAAAGGAACCAACAAGAATGATAGAGATGCTATTTTTATAAGAGGTGCTAATTGCATATCTCCCATAATAGCAGAGATAGGATTTGCATATATGTAAAGAAGCCAAAACAATAGGATCCCAAAGATCGTAAGGTATATCATTGTAATGAACATAATTTTTGAGCGAACTTGCTCAGATTTTCCGTGTCCTAAGTCACTCATTACCTTTGATATCATAACAGGAAAGCCTGAAGTTGCTAAAACAACACTCATTCCATAAAAGGGGTACACCTGCTGATAAATATAAAATCCAATATCCCCTACGATATTTTGATAGGGAACACGATAAGCTGCACTTAATACTTTTGTAACTAACCCTGCAATCGTAAGGATGACGACCCCGCGCAAGGCTATGTTCATATGTTTTTTTTCGGTGTTCATTCTAACTCCTCTCAACCAACCTCTATGCGCAATTATAGCATATAACTAAAGGCAAGCGCCTTGGTTAGCCCCGACAAGCGTATGATTAAAAACTAATAAAAAGAGGTAGCGATATCGCTACCTCTTCCTTATTGCTCCATTTGGCGAGCTAAAAATCCTGCAGCTGTTTCTACTGCCTTGTGTTCAACTTCTCCAATCGACTGGTCCTTGGAAAGAATGATAACAGCTCCAATTGGATCCCCATTTGCAACAATTGGCCCAATTGTATATGATTTAATATCCTCGCTTAAACCTTCAACGATTTGAATATCTCCTGCATCAGTTTTGAGAACTGAATTTCTTTCCTCCATTACCTTCTCGACAACTTCACTAATGTTCTTGTTTAAGTATTCTTTTTTAGAGCCGCCGGATACAGCAATGAATGTGTCTCTATCACAGATTAAGACTGGATGTCCTAAACTATCGTATAGGGCATCGGCATATTCTTTAGAAAAATCGCTTAGCTCGCTAATAGGTGAATATTTCTTTAAAATGACTTCACCATCGCGATCTACAAATATTTCTAAAGGATCTCCTTCCCGAATTCGTAGAGTTCTACGTATTTCCTTCGGGATTACTACGCGACCTAAATCATCAATGCGACGAACAATACCAGTTGCTTTCATCTTATGTTGCCTCACTTTCATCGGATGATAGGAAATTGATGATTGTTGATCCTGCTTGTAAGTATAAAAATAATAATCATTTATGACAGGAATTTTTCTTTCTATGTAACAATCATCATTTGTTGAAATTAGTATCCTTCACCAATCGTGTAATATACATCCTTAAACGGATTTTTTAAGGAGAAAATGAAAAGCAACTAATAAGATTTGCCTATAAATACATTTTTTAAACTTATTTTGCTGGAATTTCTTCTTTTTTCACCTGTGAAAGACCATTTAAAAGATCTGTAACAATTGCCAGCCATTTTGGTACATCAAGACCTTTTGTATTAACCGTTAACTTTAACCTGCTGCCTTCCATTCCTAAACCAACAATTCGGGGATATTTATTACTTAAATCAAACAGCTTTTGGCCATCAATTTGATTACTTGCCTCATCTTCTATAAGCATAATAATTGTTTCTTTATCCTGCTTAATGAGTTCAACTCTTTCCTGAATAGCAAAAACCTTAATTTTTGCAATCTTGAAGAGGTACTCGACTTCTACTGGATATTCTCCAAATCGGTCGATCATTTCTTCCTGTAACTCCTCTAGTTCTTGTAATTCAGTAATTGATCTGAACCGTTTATACATATCAATTTTTTGACGTCCGTCTGTTATATATGTCTGTGGAAGATAAGCATCAACCTGGAGGTCAATTTCAACATCAATCCTTTTCTGCTTCGGCTTATCTATTTGTCTTTCTTCAATAGCTTCTTTTAGCATTTGAGAGTATAAATCAAACCCGACAGAATCAATAAAACCATGCTGTTGAGCTCCTAATAGGTTCCCCGCTCCTCTAATGGAAAGGTCTCTCATCGCAATTTTGAATCCTGAACCAAGCTCAGTGAATTCCTTTATTGCCTGTAGTCGCTTCTCAGCAACCTCTGTTAAGACCTTATCTTTTCTGTAAGTAAAATAAGCATATGCGACACGATTAGATCGCCCAACCCTTCCACGGAGCTGATAAAGCTGTGATAATCCCATTTTATCAGCATCATTCACAATCAATGTATTAACATTAGGGATATCAACACCTGTTTCGATAATCGTCGTACTCACTAACACATCATATTCTCCCTCAAGGAAGCTCAGCATGACTGATTCAAGTTCATTTTCAGTCATTTTCCCATGAGCAAAAGTAACCCTTGCATCAGGTACAAGCATCGAAATTTCCTCTGCTTTCCGGTCTATATCTTCAACACGATTATATAGGAAAAACACTTGACCACCACGAGCCATTTCTCTTTCAATTGCTTCTCTTACTAATGCCCCATTGTACTCAACAACATATGTCTGAACTGGAAAGCGATTTTCGGGCGGCGTTTCGATAACTGATAAATCTCTTACTCCAAGCATTGACATATGTAAAGTTCTTGGAATTGGCGTTGCTGTTAATGTGAGCACATCTACATTCGCTTTTAGTTGCTTTATTTTTTCTTTATGCGTTACTCCAAATCGTTGCTCTTCATCAATAATAAGTAACCCTAAATCCTTGTACTTAATATCCTTTGAAAGCAGACGATGGGTTCCTATAACCATATCAACAGTACCATTACTTAACCCTTTTGTTGTCTCATTAATTTCTTTTCTTGTTCTAAAGCGGCTCAATAGGCCAACATTAATAGGGTAATCCTGGAAACGCTCTCGAACTGTTTCATAATGCTGTTGAGCTAAAATAGTTGTTGGTACAAGCAATGCGACTTGTTTTCCATCAGCTATTGCCTTAAACGCAGCTCGAATCGCAACCTCCGTTTTTCCATATCCTACATCTCCACATAATAAGCGGTCCATCGGGCGAAGTCTTTCCATATCCTTTTTAATCTCTGCAATAGAGCGGATTTGGTCCTCGGTTTCTTGGTAAGGAAATGCTAGTTCGAATTCTTTTTGCATTTCCCCATCAGGAGAAAAGGCAAAGCCTTCACTCGCTTCCCGCTCAGCGTATAGCTTGATTAAATCGTCTGCAATATCCTGTACAGAAGATTCAACCTTCTTCTTCACTCTACGCCAGTCATTTCCACCT
>DASQMK010000416.1:0-9350 GCA_035645575.1 Metabacillus sp. | reverse complement strand
AGGACTATCCAATTTTGATTTTTTTAAATGACCTTCTGTTACAAGTTCTTGCAGCCCATTTTCAATTTCCTCTGGTTTGACCCCAAATATATCCGCAACCTTAACTGTTGAGATAGTCATATATTTTAGTTTTTTCGTTGAAGAGTGAATCATAGTTTGAACGCGATTAAGTAGTTCATTTTTATACATAACTCTCTCCATAATTTTATTTTTCATATCAAACTCCTTTATGAAAATGTTTTTTAACAGTCTTACTAAGGTTAGCCCTACAAAATAAGACGTCCTAGTCCTAAATCCTTGGTATTATTTGGGTTAAGATGTTTATTTATTATCAGGTGAAAACAAAATAAGGGGAATTATTCCACATTACATTTAGATTAAGAGCTATAACCGGGAATTAGTACACCTTCAGGCTAGATCGTATTATTGAAAAGAGCAGGGATATAGGGTATCTCTAAAAGAAAAATATTATGACCTTTTAGATTTTGGAAATTATGATTATGGAATTCAAAGGGATATATAGAGGCAACATCCTGAAAAAATTTCCTAAGTAACATAGTGTATCAAAAATAGAAAAAATTAAAAAAATGCAGACATATTTTACTGGTATCTGATATATCATATATCAAAGAGTTGGGAATTATCAAAGTTGAGTGAGGTTTACGCTTTCATATACATGTACTATCTAATTGATAATTTGTGTTTAACAATTAGTAATATAGGAATGTATAAAAGTTTAATGGTTAATTTTAAAAGGGAATATGTTCCATCTATTTTCAGAAGAAAGAGAAATACCCCTTTTAGTTTTAGGGCAATAATGTTTTTAATTTGAAGCTATAATTATATCATAAGTAGGGAGTGGATTGTATGGATTATAAAAAACTTATCCAAAGGCTAGGTAGTACGATTTCAGCAATTAACTTGACTCCTTTTTTTGAGGATACAAAAGAAATAGATTGGGATACCTTGGAAAAAAATATTAATTTCCTTGTTGATCATGGAATTAAAGTAATTGTTCCTGGGGGAAATACAGGAGAATTTTATTCAATGAGCTTAGATGAAATCAAACAAGTAACCAAAAAGGTAATAGATGTTGTAAATGGTAGAGCCTTAGTAATGGTTGGGATTGGATATGCTGTGCCAACTGCAATTGAATTAGGCAGATTTGCTCAGGAATCAGGGGCGGAATGTGTCATGATTCATCAGCCAGTCCATCCTTATATCACGAATGAAGGAGCAATTGAATATTTTCGTGAAATTATAAATGCACTTGATATTCCTTCTGTACTTTATTTTAAAAATCCATCCTTAAGTGATAGCGTTTTAAATGAACTAGCTCCTTTAGAAAAATTTATTGGGGTTAAATATGCAATAAATGATCTTCCGCGCTTTACAAAGACAATTCGCTCTATACAAAAGGAAAACAAACTTGCTTGGATTTGTGGGACGGCTGAAAAGTGGGCACCATACTTTTTTCAGGCAGGTGCAACTGGTTTTACATCCGGACTTGTTAACATTTATCCGGAGAAATCTTTCCAATTATTAGAAGCCTTAAAAGAAAATAATATTAATAGAATATGGGATATTTGGGGAGAATTAGTGCCATTTGAAGAACTAAGAGCAAAAAATAATGATGGAAATAATGTGATTGTAATTAAGGAAGCTCTGAGACAAATTGGTTTTCCGGCAGGAGTTACAAGACCTCCTGTAGCACAATTGGATGAAGCTGATAAATTACTAGTATCAAAGATTCTTAAGAGTTGGGGTTTTTATAAATAGAAAAATGTACTTTAGTTTTTATTTAATTAAATGAGGGTGAATAGGAAGTGAGCAAGGTTTACTATAATTACATAAATGGAAATTGGATTCAAGGGAGTTCCGGAGAAACGATCCCCATTATTAATCCGGCTAATACCGATGAAATTGTTGGCTATGTACAGAATTCTACCGTTGATGATGTAAATATTGCTGTTAGTACAGCTAGAAATATACAAAAGGAATGGGAGAATACTTCCTCTGTTGAAAGAGGGAATATTCTTCATAAAGTTGCAAATGTACTAGAAACTAAGACGGAAGATATTGCAGTATCGGCTACAAAAGAAATGGGAAAAACATTGGCTGAAACGAGAGGTGAAGTAGCACGTGCAATATCCATTTTGCGGTTTTATGCTCAAGAAGGTTTAAGAAAAACCGGGGACGTCATTCCATCTCAAAACAGTCAAAGTTTACTCTATACAACAAGGGTACCACTTGGTGTTGTAGGTGTTATTAGCCCATGGAATTTTCCTATTGCCATTGCGGTTTGGAAAATTGCACCAGCACTTATTTATGGAAATACCGTTGTATTTAAACCCGCTACAGAGGCCGCCATAACAGCTATTAAAATTGTTGAGGCATTTCACAAAGCAGGTATTCCAAATGGAGTTTTAAATTTAGTAACTGGTAAAGGGGCAGTTATTGGAGACAGGATTATTTCCCATAAAGGTATTGATGGTATTACTTTTACTGGTTCAAATGATGTTGGAAAGAAAATCGCATTAGCTTCGATTGAAAAAGGTGCAAAATACCAATTAGAAATGGGTGGAAAAAACCCAGCAATTGTTATGGAAGATGCAAATTTAGATCTGGCTGAAGAATTGATTGTAAGTGGTGCTATGAAGCATACTGGTCAAAAGTGTACTGCAACAAGTAAAGTATACATTCAGCGTAACATTTATTACGAATTTAGAGAAAGAATACTCAAGCGAGTTCGAGCTATTAAAGTAGGATCAGGCCTAGATCCGTCTGTTTATATGGGGCCACTTTCATCAATTAACCAATTAGAACGAGTACTTAAATATATTGAAAAGGGAAAAAAAGAAGGTGCAGAATTGACCTATGGAGGTAAGAGGCTCAAAGGTCGTGAATATGAAAAAGGTTATTTTATCGAACCTACAGTATTTGAGAATGTTTCAAGTAAAATGACTATAGCATGTGAAGAAATTTTCGGCCCAGTACTCGCCTTAATCATGGTAGATTCTCTAGAGGATGCTTTACTACAGGCAAATGATTCACCCTTTGGTTTAAGTGCGTCTATCTTTACTCGAGACCTTGAAAAAGCATTTCAATTTACAAAGGAGATACAGGCAGGAATGGTAAAAGTTAATGGTGAAAGTGCTGGAGTAGAGCCTCAAGCTCCATTTGGTGGTATGAAACAATCTAGTTCCGGATTAAGGGAGCAAGGAACAGCAGCAATAGAGTTTTTTACATCTATGAAGACGATAACTATTAATCCAATATAGAATGGATGATGTGTAAACCTCAGAGTCAATTTATATAACCGTTTATCTGATAGTTTACTAGAAAAATAATCTAATTATTTATAGTTTTCTATCAAAAATTATTATGAAAGGGGGTGAAAACCTACCTTTTTAAATGAATAAAATAGTAAGCGTTTTCATTATGTGAGAAAGCAAAATAATCTAGTTGTTCGCAATTGGATACAAAATGAAGTAAATCTTACTATTACTAAAGTGAATTGGAGGTCAGTAAAAATGGAATTACAGAAGCATATGGATGTCCAACCTAATAAGACTCCTTTTAAAAAGGTGATTGGTGCTTTACGAACATATGGTCCAGGTATTGTGATGATCCTTACTATGATGGGTGCAGGTGACCTAGTGACCGCATCAGTATCAGGGGCTAATTATGGATATAATCTTATGTGGCTTCTTGTTGCCTCTCTACTAATACGCTATGTTATTTGTAATATTATGGGACGTTTTCAGATCTATAATAACAAAGAAATGACGATATTAGAAGGTTATGCACGGATCCATAAGTTCTTCCCTTTCTTTTTTGGGATTGCTTCCCTAGTCATTGGTCATCTAGTTGTTGCTCAAATGATAAAGGGTTCAGGAATTGCACTTGCTTGGATATTTGGTTTCGGTGAAAGCTTTCTATGGTCTCTTGTTGTCGTACTATTTAGTTTGTTTATCATGGGGAAAAATGCTTATAAAAAAGTAGAGCTTCTCATGAAAGTTTTACTAGCAATCTTAACAATATGTTTTGTTTGTTTGGCTTTTTATAGTGGTCCAAGTGTGGGCAGTATTTTTAAGGGTACAATCGGATTTGGTTTACCAGAGGATACAGGGGCTTATAGTGTTATTCTTGTTGGTATTTCATTAGTAGGAGCTGTAGCAGGTTCACTTACAAATTTAATTTATCCTTATTTTCTTCAAGATAAAGGTTGGGTAAAACCAATCCATAAAAAAATTCAACGCAATGATTTGTTATTTGGCTTTATTGCAGCAATTATTCTTACATTAGCAATATGGATTGTGGGGGCAGAAATACTACGCCCAAATGATATTCAAGTTGAAAGCATTGAAGATATTTCTCGTGCATTATCTTTATACATGGGAGATCTTGGATCCTGGATTTTTTACTTAGGTGTATTTGGAATCCTATACAGTAGCGTAATTGGAACTTCAAATGGTTATGCAAAAGTTATAACAGATTGCTACTATAAAGTTACGAATAAAATCTTGACGAAAGAGCAAAAAATTGAGGGAGACCCTAAATTTAAATGGATTAGCTTGTTTTTACTTGTTTCTCCAATCGTATGGTCCATACCAGGTGTTACTGGATTTATTGCCCTTACACTCTTTACGAATGCACTTAACGTAGTAGCATTACCAGCAATAGCGATCGGTCTTCTTGTTATTTCAAATCAAAAGAAATATTTAGGTAAACATACAAATAATTGGTTTGAAAACATCATACTAGTAGGGACAACATTGTTATCTGTTTGGGGTTCATATCAAATACTTGTAACCTTTTATTAATCATATTTCCGTTTTTGACATAATTTTCATCTATATATCTGTATAATGAAATTAAAATAGTAGATTTAATATTATACAGAGGGTGAAATTGGATGGAAGACATAAAAAAAAAGATAAGCATGCAATCAAGATCAGTTAGAGAGTTGATATATGAAGAATTGAAAGATGCTATTTTAAACGGAAAGTTTGAGCCTGGATTTCATCTTACTGAAAGGGAGCTAGCTAAAAAATTTGAAGTAAGTACAACACCCATTAAGGAAGCTTTAAGGCACCTTGAAAAGGATGGATTAGTCGTTACTCAAGCACGAAAGGGTTCTTTTGTATCAACCAATGTTATGAGTTCAGTTGAAGAAATTAGATGGGCAAGGGCAGCACTTGAGGGGGTTGCGGCACGTTTAGCAGCCATAAAAAGGACTGATGGAGAATTAAAAAAATTAGAAACGATCATTAATAATATGAACATCTATACAAAGGAAAAAAACAGCGAAATGTTGGAGAAATATAATAGTATGTTTCATAATTATATTCAACAAATTTCAAAAAATAATTATATTTCTAACCAAATAGATGCTGTATGCTCGTTTGATAAGTTTTTCAGGAAAAAAGCATTGTCTGATAAATCTGAACATGAAAGAGCTTTTCAAGACCATTATGTCATTTTTGAAAAAATAAAACTACAAGATGCAATTGGAGCAGAGGATGCAATGAGGACTCATATTAACAGAACTACTACATTTGCATTAGTAAAAAACACTGGTGAGGACATTAACATTGAAGGAGGAACAAATTGAATAAGATAAGTTCTTAGGTTTTTTCATACAAGAAAAAGGTAAGGACAATGTCCATTTAAAAACAAAGGTTCTTTTTTTGGAGGCGTTTGATGTTGCTGTAACGATTCTTTGTATCTCTTTAACAGAGGATGAAGGAGGGGGAGGCGTTCTTTTTTCCCCTTACTGAAAATCTTGATCGTTATATTATATAAGTCAATTTACTCCCAGGTTAAGCTCACTAACTATTGCTTACTGATTCCAATCGTTGCTAAGAGTTTTTAATCATGGTTTCGTTTCGAAGAGAGAGGGGACTCTCATCTCTTTCTAAGGAAGCAAACAATTGTTTGACTTCCTCCATTTTCATGTAAACAGGTAATTTCATGTCCGTTTTAGGGGCAATGATTCCTGCTGTGAAATCAGATTCTATCATGTGTTCTTTTAAACCTAAATGACAGAAAACTTTAAACTGGATATACGGCTTGCATGGTACGAGGACTTACAAAGCCGTTCAGTTTTTGGTGTTGATTAAATCGGCAACAAGGGAGGGATTGAGTCATGACGTCCAATTAGTTGATTATTTGGACGTACCAATAGATTATGATCCCGTACCCAAAGCTTATTGGACTGTACCAGAGAGTTATCTGGATGGTTCAGAAGATTATCGTTAAGTTGACGACCGGAACTTTACAATAATGTTTATTATAAGAACTAAGCGAAATTAGGTAAATTTCTATTTCGTCTCAATACCACAAGTAATCTAGGGTTATGAGACAAAACTAAAAGTTCTTACACTAACTTTGTATAATATATATTATGTAAACTAGAATAAAAAATAATGTCAAAAAAGATATTTCTTCTATTGAAATAAAGTTGTTATATCCTCACGTTTTTATGGTCTTTTATTCTATTCTCACTTGTTCATTCAATCTTTTTCACATGTTGGCTCAATTACTCCCTCTAATTAGGTTAATTAACGAAAGTGATTAATTTTTATATACGGTTTATGAATATTAATTGCTGGTTATGATTAAATTGATAGTAAGCTACAAAAAATAATCATAACCAAACTAATTTTTTTGTGAGATAATAATACTATCCTTTTAAAGAAAGTTGGAAATCTGTGAAAAACAAACAAAAAAAATTCGAAGTGAATGAAAAAGTATATCTTAAGGCGACGAAAGAAATTGTGACCATTAGTAATAGTAGTTATGTCGAAAATATGAAGCGTTTTTCTTATACACTAAAGGAATATCCAAATACCTTTTATTTTGAAGAAGAATTAAGTTCTATTTAAATTTCATCTTTCGGCATATCCATTCGATCTACAGCACTTTTCAAGTCATCATTTCGAATATGTGTGTAGATCATGGTTGTTTGGATTGATGAGTGCCCAAGTTGTCGTCGCAGCTTCGGTACATCATTAATTTCAGAATGATATCGTGTAGCAAATGAATGTCTTAATTTGTGAACGGATAATGAGGGTTTTCCGAATGCTGCAGCATATTTTTCAATAAGTTTTTCGATTGATCTTGCTGTTAACCGTCTTGATTTGCCTTTTGGACCCATTGGAGCTGCTACAAATAGGGCTTTATTGCTTTTTTCGACTTTATAGCGAGATTCTCTAATTTTCAGGTATTCATTCAGATCATCCATTGCAATTTTACTGAAGAATACATATTGCTCCTTGTTTCCTTTTCGAATAACGCGAGCTGTATACTTGCTGAAATCAATGTCATCAAGATCAAGATTAACAACCTCTGAAAGGCGAAGACCTGAGCCTAAAATCAAAGAAACAATGGCTGTATCTCGTTCCTGGTTTAACTGATAAAAATTATATAGCTTTTTATTTTCCTTGTTTAATTCACCATAATCGTGGGCAATAAACCGACGGAACTTCTCGTATTCATCTCCAAGAAGGATCTTTCCTTCAATCTTATTTGCAATCGTTTCCATGCTGTCTTTTAATTCATTAAACTCAATTTTCGCCATAACATTTCTCTGTATATAAGGTTTAAGATCACGAGTTTCAGCGATGTTTTGTAAGTAGTTAAAAAGCGATTTTAGAGCAGATAATTTACGATTCACGGTTATTTCTTTGTTGTGTAGCTCGTATTGTAATACATATAAAAAGCCTTCGACTTGCTGTACAGTTAACGTTTCTAACAGTTCAAGTGGAATATCTTTTAGATTGCCAGTATAAAGTTGCTCAGACATAATCCAATTAAAGAAAATCTTATAATCATGACAATAATTAAGTAATGATGCTGCGGAAAGTTTTCTGCGTTTATGATCGATGTATTCTTCAACATACCATGGTAATTCCTTAAGTAACGCTTGTAATTTTTTATAATGCTGTTGCTGTGATTCTGAAGCCACATAAAACACCTCAATACAAGATTCTATACTTTTATTATAAATTAACCATATTATTACGTCAAATTTATATTTTACGTAATAATGTTAATTGCTATAGAACGATTCAACATCTATAAATTTTCGTACTAGATTCTTCTTCCCCAACCTGTTTCTAAATTAATTTACAGAACCAACACATCGGATACATTGTTGACCCAATAACTGCGTTATTAGAACTCCCTATGTAAATAAAATATCTAATTGGAAAATGTGAGTTTTATTTTCAGATGTTAATTAGGAGCAACTTGTTTAAATACTAAAATTGCTCCATTTTCATTCCTCTGTAACAACAATAACAATCTGACTATCGAATAAACGCCAATTCTCTATTTACAAGCGCATCCAGTAACCATCGGGGATGCATTTTTAATAGGTCTTCCGGTAGGTTATCTTGTGAAAAAAACTTAATTTCTAGTGACTCAGAAGAATTACATCGTAGTTCACCGCCGGTAATTTCAGCAAGAAAACAGGTTGTTATAAAATGTACTACCTTCCCATTTGGATAAGCAAACACCTGTGAATTAGGGTCTGAGTACACACCAATAAGCTTTATTATTCTAATATCAACATTTGTTTCCTCTTTTACTTCTCTAATCGCTGCTTGTGAAACTGTTTCACCTATTTCGATATGTCCTGAAGGAATACCCCAAAGTCCTACATCTGCCCTTTTCTGTAACAAAACCTGTTTTTTCTCATTCAAAATTATCACTGCAACTCCAGCTTTTAAATCATCGATACTTTTCATACAAAAATCCTCCTATAAAATAATAAAAAAGGTCCGAAGAAAAAGATTTCAACGCATAACAAATACGCTGAACCCTTCCCCTCGGACCTTTTATGTCAATAGGTGCCTATTACATATTGTAAAAGATGTAGCCCTCGGTCACTGTCCTACCTAGTAGCGGAACCCTAGCCACAATTTTCCAGTTCATATATGATTTTACAACTAATTCTATGAAAATAAAAGGATTTTCCTAAGGGGAAATTGTTAAGATACTAATAAAGAATTCTTATTCCTCAGAATTTTCCTCAATAGCTACAGTTCTATCATGCCATTTCTAATGCCTTTTTCAAACGAGCCAAATGAATTTTAAGCGGTTTACGTTTCCCTGCCTTATAAACGATGCCTTCCTCAATCAAATCATTTAGTAATGATGTTACTGTTTCACGAATACTGCCCATCATCATGGCTATTTCTTGATGTGTAACTGAAATTTCAAGTTGAATCCAATCTTCCTCTTTCGGATTAATACTGTGCAATTCTCCTCCAAACTTTATGGCGAGTTTATGTAATAAAAATAATAGCCGCTTTCGAACACTGCTATATGCCATATATTCC
>DASQMK010000415.1:0-11707 GCA_035645575.1 Metabacillus sp. | reverse complement strand
AGAGCAGACATAAATGAGGAGATAACAAGAATACATAGTCATATTCATCAATTCAAAGATACGTTAACTTCTAATGAACCCATTGGGCGTAAGTTAGACTTTCTTGTTCAAGAATTAAATCGGGAAGCCAATACGATTGGTTCTAAAGCAAATGACAGCGAAATTGCGAAAAATGTTGTTGAATTAAAAAGTATTATTGAAAAATTGAAAGAACAAGTTCAAAATATTGAATAAGCATCAAAAACCATTGATTATAAAAGGTGTTATAAGGCAAAAATAGTTTTGTCCTAACTAGGGGGAGCATTTGAATGAGCATTAAATTAATCAATATCGGTTTTGGGAACATTGTTTCTGCCAACCGTATTATATCTATTGTTAGTCCTGAGTCAGCACCAATTAAAAGAATCATTCAAGACGCAAGAGATAGAGGAATGTTAATCGACGCTACATATGGCCGTCGTACAAGAGCAGTTGTAATTATGGACAGCGATCATATTATCCTATCCGCTGTTCAGCCAGAAACAGTTGCTCAAAGGCTATCAAATAAAGATGAGCTATCAGATGAAGGGTAGGGAACAGAAGCATTGATAAAAGAAAGAGGATTATTAATCGTCCTATCAGGACCTTCAGGTGTAGGAAAAGGAACAGTTAGAAAAGAGCTATTTTCACAAGAAGATACAGCATTTGAATATTCCATCTCGATGACAACTAGAAAACCGCGTGAAGGTGAAGTCGACGGTGTTGATTATTTCTTTAAATCAAGAGAAGAGTTTGAAGCTTTAATAGAACAAAATAAATTGTTAGAATGGGCAGAGTATGTAGGGAATTACTATGGAACTCCTATTGACTACGTTGAAAAAACGTTAAGTGAAGGAAAAGACGTTTTTCTTGAAATCGAAGTTCAAGGTGCTCTTCAAGTAAGAAATGCATTCCCGGAAGGACTTTTTATCTTTTTAAGTCCGCCTAGTTTAAATGAACTGAAAAACCGAATTGTAACTAGAGGAACTGAGTCTGAAGAACTAATTAATAATCGTATGAAGGTTGCGAAAGAAGAAATCATTATGATGGATGCCTATGATTATGTTGTGGAAAACGATGATGTTCTTTTAGCTTGCGAACGTATTAAAGCAATTGTGGTGGCGGAACATTGCCGCCGTGAACGTGTTGCACCAAGATACAAAAAAATTCTGGAGGTTGAATAAAATGTTATACCCTTCTATTGATGTACTTATGAATAAACTAGATTCTAAATATACACTTGTAACAGTTGCTGCAAAGCGTGCCCGTGAAATGCAGGAACTTAGTGATCAACAAATTCAGAAGCCTGTATCATACAAGTATGTAGGTAAAGCACTAGAAGAGATCAATGCTGGACTTCTTAACTATAAACGTGCTGAAAAATAATGAGCAGTAATAGAGGATGACTAGTTGCTAAGGGTCAGATCCCACTAAGACAATATATAGAATTTCCTTTTAGGAAAAGACCTATATATTCTTGTGTTATGTGGGGTCTGACCCTATTATGTCATCCTCTTTCTTTTAGTTCAACAAATACAAAAGTTTATGAAAGTTGGTGGGGAAAGAGTGATATCAGGTAAAAAGATATTATTATGTGTGAGCGGTGGAATTGCTGTATATAAAGCAGCGGCACTAACAAGCAAACTAGTACAAGCTGGTGCAGAAGTAAAAGTGATCATGAGTGACTCAGCGATGGAATTCGTTTCACCATTAACCTTTCAAGCACTTTCTCGTAACGATGTTTTTTTTGATACCTTTGATGAAAAAAACTCAAAAGTCATTGCACATATTGATTTAGCCGATTGGGCTGATCTTGTTTTAGTAGCACCTGCCACAGCAAATGTCATTGGAAAACTAGCAAACGGAATTGCAGATAATATGTTAACAACAACATTGTTAGCTACAACAGCGAAAGTATGGATTGCTCCTGCAATGAATGTCCATATGTATAACCATCCTGCTGTTCAAAAAAACATTAAAACACTATATGAATATGGGTATGAATTTATTGAACCAAGTGAAGGGTTTTTAGCATGTGGTTATGTAGGAAAGGGACGGTTAGAGGAGCCTGAAAAAATCCTATCTCTCGTAACAAATTATTTTGAAAAGTTAGAACTTGGTGAACCTCTTAAAAATATTAAAGTGCTGATTACAGCTGGACCAACTCGAGAAAAGCTAGACCCTGTCCGTTATTTTACAAACCACTCATCTGGCAAAATGGGATATGCCATTGCGGAGGAAGCAGCGAAATTAGGAGCAACTGTGACATTAATTACTGGTCCAACGTCTATTCCGCTACCTGATTCTGTTCATACGATCACTGTTGAATCTGCTGAAGAGATGTATCAGCAAGTAATGAATTTTTTTCCTAAAGCTGATGTTGTCATAAAGTCTGCTGCAGTAGCGGATTATCGTCCAATTACAACATTTGAACAAAAGATGAAAAAGAGTCATGATCATTTAGTAATTGAAATGGAAAAAACCATAGATATCTTAAATGAATTGGGAAGGCAAAAAACAAAACAAATTTTAGTAGGATTTGCTGCAGAGACGAATAATCTTGAGCAATACGCAAAAAAGAAAGTTGAAAATAAAAATTTAGATTTGATTGTAGCTAATAATATAACTACTGAAGGGGCAGGCTTTGGAACAGACACAAATATTGTGACAATTTATGATCGGAAATTAAATAAAAATGAGCTCCCTCTTATGTCAAAAAAAGAAGTCGCAAGGAAACTTCTTGAAAAAGTTCATAGCATGTTAAAGGGTGTTAAAAAATGAAGTTTGCAAGTGTCATTGTCGATGTACCTTCTATGCAAACAGACAGGGCCTTTGACTATAAAATTCCAAAACAGTGGCAAGACTTTTTACAACCAGGTATGCGAGTTATTGTCCCATTTGGTCCTAGGAAAGTACAAGGCTTTGTTATAGAGACGAAGGAATCTTCTGAATTTGACCGTTTAAAGGCTATATCAGAGTGTTTAGATTTAACTCCTTGTCTTACACCTGAATTATTAAAGGTTGGTCATTGGTTAACAGAAAAAACACTTTGCTTTAAAATTTCAGCTTTTCAAGCCATGCTTCCAGCAGCAATGAAGGCAAAATATGAAAAAGTCTTAACGCTTATTTCTGAACAATACAAAGACAATATTTCGGAACAACTAAAGCCTTTTTTTAACAAGAAAAGTCAAGTCGAAATGAAAGAGATTGAACAATCTGTATCACTTCGAACGATTCAAAAGGACATTGAAAAGGGTTATATAGAACTGATTTATAAGGTGAAGCAAAAAGGGAATAAAAAGAAAATTAGAATGGTGAGAGTTGATTGTTCATTTGAACAGTTGGCAAAGCAAATAGAAGGATTAAATGCGAATGCTAAGAAACAGCTAGAGGTACTTAAATATTTAAAAGAAAATCAAATTGATGTTATATCTGTTGCTGATTTATTAGCGATAACGAATACATCAGATGCATCAATAAAGGCATTGATTTCTAAAGGAATATTAGTGGAAGAATACAAAGAAGTGTATCGAGATCCTTATCAAGATCGACACTTTGAAAAAACAAAGGCCTTGCTTTTAAATAATGAACAGCAGAAAGCAATAGCTCCTATTCTTTCATCAGTTGAAAATGAGGAACATCATGTATTTCTTATGTATGGAGTAACAGGTAGTGGTAAAACAGAGGTATATCTTCAATCAATTGAAGCTGTTTTAAATAATGGGAAGGAAGCAATTGTGTTAGTACCTGAAATTTCTCTTACTCCGCAAATGGTCAATCGCTTTAAAGGACGATTTGGTTCAAAGGTTGCTGTCCTTCATAGCGGTCTATCAACTGGAGAAAAATATGATGAATGGCGGAAAATTCAACGAAAAGAAGTTCAATTAGTTGTTGGAGCAAGATCAGCAATATTTGCACCATTTGAAAACCTGGGTATGATCATTATTGATGAGGAGCATGAATCTAGCTATAAACAAGAAGAAAATCCACGTTACCATGCCAGGGATGTGGCTATATATAGAGCCAAGCTTCATCAATGCCCTGTTGTTTTAGGCAGTGCAACCCCGACACTAGAAACATTTGCACGTGCTCAAAAGGATGTGTACAAGCTTTTAACAATTAAAGAACGTGTGAATAAAAGGTCAATGCCTTCTGTTGAAATTGTCGATATGAGAGAAGAGCTAAGAAGCGGCAACCGGACAATGTTTTCGACCTCTTTAATTGAAAAGCTAACAAATCGATTAGAAAAAAATGAACAATCTGTCTTGTTTTTAAATAAACGAGGATATTCATCCTTTGTTATGTGCCGTGATTGTGGGTTTGTTATTCAATGTCCTCATTGTGATATTTCATTGACGTATCACCGTTATGGCCAACAGCTGAAATGTCACTATTGTGGACATGAAGAACATATGCCAAATGTATGTCCAGAATGTCAAAGTGAACATATTCGTTTCTTTGGAACGGGAACACAGCGTGTTGAAGAGGAATTACTAAAAGTATTACCAGAGGCACGAATTATTAGAATGGATGTTGACACGACCGGCCGAAAAGGAGCACATGAAAAGCTGTTAACGAAGTTTGGAAATAAAGAAGCAGATATCTTACTTGGAACACAAATGATTGCCAAGGGCCTTGATTTCCCTGATGTTACATTAGTTGGTGTGTTAACTGCAGATACAATGCTTCATTTACCTGATTTCAGAGCAGCTGAAAAAACATTTCAACTTCTTACACAAGTAAGTGGAAGAGCAGGAAGACATGAATTGCCAGGAGAAGTAATCATTCAAACGTATACTCCTGAAAACTATAGTATTCTATTAGCAAGTATGTATGATTATGATGCTTTTTATGAGCAGGAAATGTTTTTAAGAAGGTCACATTCATACCCACCCTACTATTTTCTTGCCCTTGTTACTGTTTCCCATCCTGAAATTACAAAAGTGGTGTCAGTTACTGACAAGATTGTTCAATACTTGAGAAGAAATGTTTCCAATGAAACGAAAATTCTTGGACCAGTCGCATCACCTATTCCCCGTATCAAAGATAGATATCGTTACCAATGCATGGTAAAATACAAACGGGAAAAAAACTTACATGAAACACTAAGAAAAATTATTGAGCATTTCCAGCAAGAAATGAGCTCAAATGATTTGATGATTACCATTGATTTAAGTCCTAATACAATGATGTAATTGATTATTTAATATAGAAGTTATTTGTTTGGAGGAATTCTTTTGGCAGTAAAACCTATTGTGATGTATCCGGCTGAAGTTTTAGAGGTGCCGTGTGAAAAGGTCACTGTATTTGATAAAAAGCTTTCAAAGCTTATGGCAGACATGTATGATACGATGATTGAGAATGATGGAGTTGGATTAGCAGCTCCGCAAATAGGGCTTTCTAAACAAATCGCGATTGTTGATATTGAGGATTATCATGGAACGATTGAATTAATAAATCCTGTTATCCTAGAACAGGGTGGGAAACAAACCGGCCCAGAAGGCTGTTTAAGCTTTCCCGGCTTATATGGTGATGTGAGCAGGGCTGATTACGTAAAGGTAAGAGCCTTTAATCGAAAAGGAAAAGTGAGAATAATAGAAGCTGAAGGATTTCTAGCAAGAGCCATTCAGCATGAGATAGATCATTTAGAAGGAATTCTTTTTACATCTAAAGTAGAAAGGTATATAAAGGAAGATGAATTAGAAAGTACGGAAGGATGACACACATATGACAAGGATTGTGTTTATGGGAACTCCAGATTTTTCAGTTCCTATTTTAAGGAGCCTTATTGAAGAAGGCTATAATATTGTCGGGGTAGTAACTCAACCCGATCGCCCAAAAGGAAGAAAAAAGATACTAACGCCACCTCCTGTAAAGGTAGAAGCGCAAAAACATAACCTAAAAGTACTTCAACCTGAAAAAATTCGTCATGAAGTCCAAGATGTATTGGCGTTAGAACCGGATCTAATTGTTACAGCGGCGTTTGGACAAATTTTACCATTAGAGTTGCTAGAAGCCCCAAAACATGGTTGTATTAATGTTCATGCTTCCCTTTTACCAGAATTAAGAGGCGGTGCACCAATTCATTATTCAATCCTTCAAGGGAAGGCTAAAACAGGTATCACCATTATGTATATGGCTGAAAAGCTTGATGCAGGTGATATTTTGACGCAAATCGAGGTTGAAATTGATGAAAGAGATACCGTCGGCACTTTACATGATAAGTTAAGTGACGCAGGCGTGAAATTATTATTAGAAACGGTGCCTGCATTATTAGATGGCAAGTTAATACCTCAAAAACAAGATGATGCAAAAGCTACATTTGCTTCAAATATTAAAAGGGAACAAGAACGAATCGATTGGTCTAAGTCTGGTGAGGAAATATACAATCAGATTAGAGGACTTAATCCTTGGCCAGTTGCTTTTACTACCTATCAAAATCAATTGATAAAGATATGGTGGGGTGAAAAATTACAAAGTAATCAAGATGCCCCTTCAGGTACGATTCTCCGCTTTGACGGTGATGGAATAGTTGTTTCAACTGGGAATGCTACAGCAATCAAAATTACGGAACTTCAGCCCTCAGGTAAAAAGAAGATGACGGGAGAAGAATTTCTGCGAGGTACAACCATGAATGTGGGTGAAAGATTTGGCGATGAAAATGAAAAAACAAATGACCGTACGTGATGTTGCGGTAGAAACATTATTACAAATAGAAAAAAACCAAGCCTATAGTAATTTGTTATTAAATTCAATGATAAAAAAACATCAAGTAAATGCAAAAGACATTTCTCTTTTAACTGAGATTGTGTATGGAACACTTCAAAGAAGAGATACACTTGATTTTTATTTAGAGAGTTTTTTGAAAAAGGCAAAGAAAATTGAGCCTTGGGTAAGAGTATTGCTTCGGATTTCGATTTATCAAATGGTGTATTTAGACCGAGTTCCAGAGCGTGCTATTTTCTTTGAAGCAGTGGAAATTGCTAAGAAGAGAGGACATAAAGGAATTTCGTCCTTAGTAAATGGAGTGCTAAGATCTGTCCAACGAGAAGGGATTCCTGATATCAACCAAATTAAGGATCCAGTAGAAAGACTGTCAATTAGAACAAGTCATCCTAAATGGATGGTAGAAAAATGGATTAATCAATTTGGTTATGATGAAGCTGAAAAGATGTGTGAGACAAATTTAATTCCACCTTCTCAAACTGCCAGAGTCAATCAAATGAAAGCATCGGTTCATGAAATAGTTGAAGAGTTACAAAACAACGATATAAGCGTTGAGAATGGAGATTTAGCGGTTGATGCTATTAAAGGATTGAAAGGAAACCTTGCATTAACTGAAGCTTTTGCAGAAGGACTTTTAACGATTCAGGATGAAAGCTCTATGTTAGTTGCTAGAGCTCTAAATCCTAAAGTTAATGAGACTATTTTAGATTCCTGTGCTGCACCAGGTGGGAAATCTACACATATTGCGGAATTAATGAAGGGTACTGGCACTGTCCATTCATTGGACTTACATGAACATAAAGTGAAGTTAATTAAACAGCAAGCAGAACGTTTAGATCTTACAAATATTCATGCAGAACCACTAGATAGTAGATTAGCTGGAGATCGATTTGCCCAAAAAAGTTTTGATCGCATACTAGTGGATGCACCATGCTCAGGTTTTGGTGTGATTCGAAGAAAGCCAGATATTAAATACACAAAGTCACCAGAGGATGTCTTAAAGTTAGCGGAACTACAAAAGAAAATTTTAACATCTGTTGCGCCTTTATTGAAATCTAACGGTGTGTTAGTTTATAGTACATGTACTGTAGATATAGAGGAAAATCAAGGGGTGGTTGAAGCATTTTTAAACGAACACCCTGAGTTTGAACGGGATGAATCTGCAAAGAATAACTTTCCAGAAAAACTTCATTCTTATGTACAAAATGGAGAAGTACAATTACTCCCACATTACTTTGGAACGGATGGATTTTTTATAGCATGTTTACGAAAGAAGGGTTAAAATGGAACAGATAAAAACAACAAGAACAAAAAAGGACACCGTGGAGACGAAAACGAAACCCTCCATTTATTCACTAGAGCTACACGAACTTGAGAATTGGCTAAAAGAACAAGGAGAAAAGGCTTTTCGTGTTAATCAAATCTTTGATTGGCTCTATTTAAAGCGTGCAACTAGCTTTGAAGATATGTCCAATTTATCAAAAAGTCTTCGCACACTTTTAAGTGATCATTTCACATTAACTACTATGAAGACGATTATTCAGCAAACATCTAAGGATGGTACAATTAAGTTTTTATTTGAACTTTATGATGGATATTCGATAGAAACTGTTTTAATGAGACATGATTATGGCAATTCTGTATGTGTAACCACTCAAGTAGGCTGTCGAATTGGTTGTACTTTCTGTGCTTCAACTTTAGGTGGACTTAAAAGAAATCTTGAAGCTGGAGAAATCGTTGCACAAGTCGTAAAGGTACAGCAGGCACTTGATGAGTTTGATGAGCGTGTTAGTCATGTTGTCATTATGGGAATTGGTGAACCGTTTGATAATTATGATGAAATGATGTCTTTCTTGAAGATTATCAATCATGATAAAGGTTTAAACATTGGGGCAAGACATATTACTGTATCAACAAGTGGAATTATTCCGAAAATCTATAAATTTGCGGATGAAAAGCTTCAAATCAATTTTGCAATATCACTACATGCTCCAAACACAGAATTACGATCAAAGTTAATGCCGATTAATAGAGCATATAAACTTCCAGACTTGATGGAAGCAGTAAAATACTATGTTAACAAGACCGGTAGACGTGTTAGTTTTGAGTACGGTTTATTTGGTGGAGAAAATGACCAAGTCGAGCATGCTGAAGAGCTTGCAAAGTTAGTAAAAGGTTTAAAATGTCATATTAATCTTATTCCAGTGAACTATGTACCTGAAAGAAACTATGTACGTACTCCGAAAGAACAAATTACATTATTTGAGGATACGCTTAAAAAACACGGTGTAAATGTCACAACAAGAAGAGAACAAGGACATGATATAGATGCGGCGTGTGGGCAACTTCGAGCTAAGGAGCGTAAAGAGGAGACGAGGTGACCAAGTTGGAGTTTGTTTATCTGTCAGATAGGGGAAAAGTTAGGCAGCAAAACGAAGATTCTGTTGGGGTTTTTGAAAACAAATCCGGTTTATTAGCCATTGTTGCAGATGGGATGGGTGGTCATTTGGCAGGTGAGGTTGCTAGTCAAATGACGATCTCAACCTTTAAAAAACTATGGGAGGAAGGTCCGGTTATTAATGGGCCAAGTGATGCTGAAAACTGGTTGACAGAGAAGGTAATTGAAGTAAACAAAGCTGTTTACGAGCACTCTTTATCCCATCCAGAATGCCAGGGTATGGGGACAACAATTGTGACTGTTTTAGTTACCTCAACGTATGCCACAATTGGCCATATTGGTGACAGCCGCTGTTATCTATTCAATAATAGTGGCTTTAACCAAGTGACACAGGATCATTCTCTTGTTAATGAACTTGTTAAATATGGACAAATATCTAAGGAGGATGCAGAGCATCATCCTCGTAAAAATGTCCTTATCCGATCACTAGGTACTGAGGAAACCGTTGAATTGGATGTAAGAACAATAGAGTTGGACGATCATGATGTATTATTGTTATGTTCTGATGGATTGTCAGATAAAGTTTCTGATGAAATATTAGAAAAAGAGCTTTTATCAACAGATAGTCTTGAACAAACAGCTAATAAGTTGGTACAGCTAGCAAATGATAATGGTGGAGAAGACAATATCTCATTAATCATGATAAAAAAGACGGCACACGAATTAGGTGAAGACTCGTGTTAATAGGTAAAAGAATTAGTGGCCGTTATAAAATTCTAGAAGTGGTCGGTGGAGGCGGGATGGCGAATGTCTACCTTGCTCGCGACATGATTCTAGAGAGAGAAGTGGCAATGAAAGTATTGCGCTTTGATTTTTCTAATGATGATGAATTCATTAAGCGGTTCAGAAGAGAGGCCCAATCAACAACAAGCTTGGCACATCCCAATATCGTAAGCATTTATGATGTAGGTGAGGAAGATGGCATTTATTATATCGTAATGGAATATGTAGAGGGTCAAACACTAAAGCAGTACATACAGCAATTTGCTCCTGTTCATCCGAGAAAAGCTGTAAGCATAATGGTCCAAATTGCATCTGCCATTCAACACGCACATGATAATCAAATTGTTCATCGTGATATTAAACCACATAATATTTTGATTGATCATCATGGTAATGTAAAAGTAACAGACTTTGGAATTGCCATAGCATTAAGTGCAACATCCATTACACAAACAAACTCTGTTTTAGGTTCTGTTCATTACTTATCACCAGAACAAGCAAGAGGCGGCTTAGCAAATAAAAAATCTGATATCTATTCTATCGGAATTGTATTATTTGAATTATTAACTGGAAGATTACCTTTTGATGGTGAGTCTGCTATTTCCATTGCACTAAAGCACCTACAATCAGAAACACCATCACCTAAGAGATGGAATCCAGATATCCCTCAAAGCATCGAAAATATTATCTTAAAATCAACAGCTAAAGATCCATTTCATCGATACGATTCTGTTGAAGAGTTGGAAAAAGATTTAGAGACAGCTTTTGATGTTAATCGCATTTCAGAACCACGTTTTGTTATTCCTGACGATGATGAGGCAACAAAGGCTATTCCAATCATTACAAATGAAAACATGGAAAACTATAAGGTTGATGATACGATTGTAAGAAATCCTGCAAGTGAACCTGTTCTCAACCAACAAAATAATGATTTTAAAAAAGAAAAAAAAGGTAAGAAAGAAAAAAAGCCGAAAAAGAAAAAGAGTAAACTTGCTGCTTTTATTATTACCACTTTTATCATAATCATTATGGCAATTATTGCTGCATTTACAATCGTTCCATCCTTCCTATTACCCAAGGATGTTGAAGTACCGGATCTTACAGGAGAATCATATGAAGAGGCTGTAACAATCCTACTTGAACAGGGTTTTGATGTAGGGGAAGAACCAATTCTAATATCTGACGAGGAAATAGAAGAAGGTCATGTTATAAAGACGGAACCAGAGGCAAATTCTGTTGTTAAAGAAGGCTCTGTTGTAACAATTTATGAAAGTACTGGTAAAGAAAAAATCGTTTTAGACGATTATGTTGGTCGTTCAATAGATCGGGTTCGAACAATTCTTGAGTTAAAGGGATTTAAGAATATAAAGGTGACAGAAGAAACACATGATACTGAAGATCCTGGTAGGATCTTATCTCAGGATCCAGAAGTAGGTGAGGAAGTCGTTCCTTCTGAAACAGAGATTGAATTCATTGTTAGCAAGGGCCCTCCTCAAGTGAAAATTGAGGACTTAATTGGGAAAAATAGATCTGAAGTTGATGAATATGTATCAAAATATGGCTTTATTCCAAACGTATCAGAAGAAAATTCTGACACAGTTCCAGAAGGAAAGCTAATTTCTCAATCACCAGAGCCAGGGACTGAAGTTGTTCCGAAAGATACAACATTAAAATTAGTCTATTCATCTGGTCCAAAAGCTAAACCACCAAAAAAAGTAACAAAAACAGTTGAAATTCCATACGAACCAGAAGTAGAAGGAGAAGAATTAACAGTAGATATTT
>DASQMK010000414.1:0-2518 GCA_035645575.1 Metabacillus sp. | reverse complement strand
CTGAATTGCTTGATATTGCCTATGTCACAACCATTACAAAGCTTGATATTGAAGGAAACAAAGCGATTGTAGTTCGTGATGTTGAAGGTGATTCTGAGGTGATTGAAACAACCCTGCCATTACTTGTAACAGCTCAACAAGGATTAAATGAGCCTCGCTATCCCTCATTACCAGGAATCATGAAGGCGAAGAAAAAGCCTCTAGCTGAGTTGGAAATTGATGATCTTAATCTTGATGAGGATGACGTAGAACCTAAAACGAAAACAATTGAAATTTATTTACCACCTAAAAAAGAAGCTGGGAAAGTATTAGAGGGTGAAATAGAAGATCAAGTAAAAGAACTCGTATCACTCTTAAGAAATGAAGCAAAGGTCGTCTAATATCAGCAACAGGGAGAGGTAAAAGGTCAAATATCGGAAACAGGGGGAAAATAGGATGGCAAGAAAAGTACTTGTATTAGGTGAAGTTCGTGATCAATCTTTACGTAATGTATCATTTGAAGCAATTGCTGCTGGAAAAACTATTTCAGAAGGTGGAGAGGTTGTTGCTGTTTTATTGGGAGAAAGTGTATCTTCCTTATCTCAAGAATTATTCCAATATGGTGCGGACCGTGTAGTAACAGTAGAGAATGAAAAGCTTAAAAACTATACACCAGATGGGTTTTCCCAGGCTCTTTTATCAGTCATCCAAGAAGAGAAGCCAGAGGGAATTGTATTTGGTCATACATCATTAGGTAAGGATTTATCTCCTAAGATTGCTGCAAAGTTAAATTCTGGATTAATTTCTGATGCAACAGCTATTGAGGTGGCAGGAGGTAATATTGTCTTTACGCGTCCGATTTATTCTGGAAAAGCCTTTGAAAAGAAAATAGTGACAGATGACATTATTTTTGCCACTATTCGTCCGAACAATATTAGTCCACTTGAAAAGGATGAAGCAAGGAGTGGTGAAACAACTTCACTTTCTGTCGAGATAAAAGATCTAAGAACAATTGTGAAAGAAGTTGTTCGAAAAGCAACAGAAGGTGTGGATTTATCTGAGGCGAAGGTAGTGATTGCTGGTGGACGTGGCGTTAAAAGTGAGGAAGGATTTAAACCATTAAAAGAATTAGCTAGTGTCCTTGGTGGAGCAGTAGGGGCATCACGTGGAGCTTGTGACGCAGACTACTGTGACTATTCACTACAAATTGGCCAGACAGGAAAAGTTGTAACACCAGATTTATATATAGCATGTGGTATCTCAGGTGCTATTCAGCATTTAGCAGGTATGTCCAATTCAAAGGTAATTGTTGCGATTAATAAAGATCCCGAAGCGAATATTTTCAAGGTAGCTGATTACGGGATTGTAGGTGATTTATTCGAGGTTGTACCATTATTAACTGAGGAGTTTAGGAAATTAAAAATTCATGTATAATAATTTAGAAGCACGTATTTATGCGTGCTTTTTTAATACATAGAGATTTAGACTTTTTTATTTTTTCCGAGTGATCAGAAGTTTTTGAAAAAACCTATTTCTCGTTATTCAAAAAACATGTTTTTCTTCATGAACATAGGGGAAAATAAGAAAGAAGCATATTATTAGCGAACTTTGCATCTGAATGCTATACTTTAAACATATTTTACCCTTATTATTTAGGAGGAATTACGAATGGCAATTACAAATGTAACAGATCAATCATTTTCAAGTGAAACGAACGAAGGCGTTGTACTAGTTGATTTTTGGGCACCTTGGTGCGGACCATGTAAAATGATCGCTCCAGTTCTTGAAGAACTTGATTCAGATATGGGAGATAAAGTAAAAATTGTTAAAGTTGATGTAGATGAAAACCAAGAAACAGCTGGAAAATTTGGTGTTATGAGCATTCCAACTTTACTAGTTTTAAAAGATGGAGAAGTTGTTGATAAAGCTGTTGGCTATCAGCCAAAAGAAGCACTAGCTGAAGTTTTGAACAAGCATATCTAATTATCTAAAGGATTGACAATCGTCAATCCTTTTTCAATGAAATAATTAACAAACCACGAACCAATTATAGCATGTTAAAATAGTATATATTTAATTTATAGGCAGTAATTCGCCATTTTTAATCTTACGGATTAAAATGGGGAATTACTGCCTATCTAAACGTTAGCAAAAATGAAATAGGGAGTGTTCGCTAATGAGAGATCATATAAAAGAAAAGCTTGCACTTCTTCCAGATCAACCAGGCTGTTACATTATGAAGGACCGTCAAGGAACAGTCATTTATGTCGGGAAGGCAAAAGTGCTCAAAAACAGAGTGCGTTCCTATTTTACCGGATCTCATGATGGGAAAACATTAAGGCTTGTAAATGAGATAGTTGATTTTGAATACATCATTACATCTTCTAATTTAGAGGCCTTAATATTGGAATTAAATTTAATTAAAAAATATGACCCGAAATACAATGTCATGTTAAAAGATGATAAAACCTATCCGTTTATTAAAATTACAAATGAACGTCATCCACGTCTTATAGCAACAAGACAAGTAAAAAAGGAT
>DASQMK010000413.1:0-11494 GCA_035645575.1 Metabacillus sp. | reverse complement strand
GGCAGCCTCATTACTCCAGCTTGCTGTTGCAATTCCGACACGAGCAGAACGATCACCTGAATTTCGTTTTGGTGTAGTGAATAGATATTTATTGCTATCCTGACCTAAAGCAAAAATCCACTCAGCTTCATTTTTTCCATTCCAATTCACTAAAGATGAAACAGTTACATTTTCTAAACCATTTAATATACCTTGAGGCATTTCAATATAAGAGCTTGTAGAGCCACCTTTAAAGTTGATGACACCAGCTTCCTCTCCTTTAATAACCTCAGCATTTTGAGAGTTTACAAGCTTACCATCAAAATTACCAGTCTGGTCAATGACTTTTGTTTCTTCAATATTACTCATATCATAATCCAGAATTAACTTGGTTTCTTCCGGATCTTCAACTGGTGGTGTTGTAACCTCTTCATCTGCTAAACTAGCAATTTCCTCAGCGTTAAGAGCTCTGTTATAAATTTTAAAGTCATCAAACTTCCCATTAAATAGACTGTGATTGTTATTGCTAGATTTTCCCAAATAGTTCATTGTTGTTTCTAATAGCATTCTAGGCTCCACATTATAAGTTGATTTCCTTGAAACTTCTTTTCCATCAACATATAATACAGCATCAAATCCTTCAATTGTCATCGCTACATGATGCCAACTACTTGTAGAAAGCATTGGAGCTCTCACAGCATATTTATACGAGCTTCCTAAAAGAGAATTTTGATTTGCAAATTTTTCAGTAAAAGGAGTCACGATGGCAAATTCTAAATTACCTGAATCACCTTGTGTACTTAAATACATTGTGTTACGGTTTGCAACTCTTCCAGTATTAGAAGAAAAATCAAAAATTCGTTGATTTGCTTGATCTCCCTTGACTTTAACCCAAGTAGACATTGTCATACTTTCTAGATTTAGATCATTAATGATATTTTGAGGAAGCTCAACATATCCTGTACTTCCGTCTAAGTCTACTGATCCGGAAGATTTACCAACTGTGTCATTTATATCAATCTTCGATCCACCAACTAATTTTGCATCAAACCCATTATTAGAAACATCTTTAACTGTTGTTCCATTCATATTCTCTTTATCAAATGTATAATGTACCACTGGCTCTTCTGATTTTTCAGGTCCAGGCATACCATATTTTTTCTGAAGGGCATTGTATTCTTCACTAGTAATTGGTATGACTGTACCATGTCGTGGACCAGGCGGTAGTGCATATTCTGAATCCGGTAGTAAATTGTTAACAAATTGTGCTCCATCTTCCAAATCTGTCGACCAACGAACATGATATGGCCAAGAATCTAAGAACATATACCATTTATCTTCATGGATGTCTTTAAAGATCGTTTGTCCTTCGTTGTTACCTTGATGACCGATTAGACCTCTGTTCCCATCTTTTGTTCCAGGAATAACATCATACTGGAAGCCATTTTCCTTAATTCCATCTTTATCATGGAAGATATCTGTTGCTTTTTCGTAATACACCCTGTAATTCACTTCAGATTTTGTAAAACGATAAAATGTACCGTTATTCTCAATAAAGCTTGTATCGATTGTTGGGAAGCCTTCATCTATAAACACTTTTGGTTCAGAGAAAGTATAGAAATCCCTAGTTGTTGCGTAATACATAACATTATATTGTCCTGTTGGTCTTCCGTTTGGATAATGACCATATGTTTCTTCGTTTTTCATTGAAGAAGCCCAGAATACAACGTATTCACCCGATTTCTCGTCATAAATAGCTTCAGGTGCCCAAGTGTTTCCACCAGTTTTAGGAGCAACCTCTACCATCCGCTGTTCGCTCCAATTAACAAGATCATCCGATTCCCAAATCATAAGGGAGTGACTACCAGTTATTTGTGCTTGGTCAAAGTTAGTACTTTCACCCATTTTCAAGTCAGTTGCTAACATATAAAATTTATCTCCTTCGGGAGAACGAATGACAAATGGGTCTCTAAGTCCCTTTTCACCCATATTTGATTGAATAATAGATTGACCATTATTTAACGCACGCCATTTTAATGGATCTTCTGCTGTAGCGAAAGAAATTTCCTCTCCACCTTCATATTCTCCAGTGAAATAAGAGAAGAAATAGGCATCATAAGTTAATTTGCCAGGATCTTTTATTACATTAAGATTAAAAGATTTTGTTGTTTCAGCGTTACCTTTAGAGATTGTTGCCGTTAATGTCACTTCTGTATTAGATACTGGTCTTGTTACCCAACCAAGCATTTTATTATTTTCAGCTGCCTCAGATGACCCTTTAACAATTTCCGGTTTTGATGATTCCCAAGTTATTAAACTTCCTTCTTCACCTGATACTGGTAAGCTTAAATTTCCTTTCACGTTATCTGTGTTCGTAACTGTTAAGTTTGATGCGTCTAGCTCTACAACTTGTTCATCAGAATATTCTTTTAAAACGGTTACAACAAACTTTTTCTCTTTTACAACTCCTTCATAGGAGATTGTTGCTGTTAACTCCACTTCTACATCTGATTCTGTTTTGCCAGGACGAGTAACTGTACCGTCATTTGCAATCACTTCAGTGTTGCTTGAGCTCCAAGTAAGATCTACCCCATGCTTGCCTTTTGAAGGAAGCGCGATATTACTTGTTATTTTATCTACTTGATCATTACTATCTACATATTCAGTAATATCTAGAGATTCAGTAGCATCTTCGATAACAAGTTGATTGATTTTATCAATTTTACTAGATGTTTCTGTATATAAATCCGTTACCTGTGCATCTGACAGAGCACCATTATATACACGGAAATCGCCTATCATCCCTTTGAAAAATGGATCATTTTTAAAGATTGATTTTCCAATAAAACCTGAGAAGCTTGCTGAAGGATCGATAATCTCAGCTATTTTTTTTCCACCAGCTGATCCTGTTGCTACCTTTTTTCCGTTTACGAATAATGTTATCGTATCGGATTTTTCCGAGAAAACAACGGTAGCGACTTCCCATTCGCCTGCTCTCATGGTTGATGTTGCTTTAACAAGTGATTCATTTCTCCATCCTGCTTTAGAAATCCCTGTTGCTGCTACACTTCCTGAGCCATGTCTTGGCGTAACAAAGAAGTATTTATTACCATTTTCAGCATCATCTGTTACCGCTCCTAATCCAAAAATCCAACGATTCGTACCGTCATTGGTCCAATTGACAAGTGCTGAAATCGTAACTTCTTGTAAACCTGTTAATAAATCTGAACCATTTTCACTTTTTGGTATCTCAATGTATCCACTTTTTGATGTTGAACTTCCACCATTAAAAGAAACATATCCAACTTCTTCGTTTTTAACCAATTGGCCATTTTCTGGATTTTTGAAAGCTCCATCAAATGCTACTTCATTACCCGATACATCATTCACTGTGATTTGATCACCATTTTCACTACTCGATTTCATATCATAATGAAGAATCAATTCAGGAGTTGTTGTTGAGCTTTGCTCTGCTGCAAATAATGATTGCGGTAATAATCCTGAAAAAAGATTAAACACCATTATGGATAATAAAAAGATCGAGAGTCTTTTCCTTTTTTTCATTCTTCCACTCCTCGATATCTTATATTTTGCCACCGTATCACAATTACTTTTTAATGTGTGGATATTGATGTTTGACCTGTTTTGCTTCGAGCTACTATAACCCGTTGTAATACGATAAATAATAATAACAATGCACCAATTGCAATTTTTGTCCACCAGGAACTTAATGTTCCTTCAAAGACAATGACTGTTTGAATAATACCTAGAATAAGGACACCAACGACACTTCCTGCTACATATCCTGCACCTCCTGTAAGAAGAGTACCACCAATAACAACAGCTGCTATCGTATCAAGCTCTAAACCATTTGCATGAAGTCCATAACCTGATAACATATAGAAAGTGAAAATTAACCCAGCAAGTGATGAGCAAAATCCACTAACTGTATAAATTAATATTTTTGTTTTCCCTACAGGTAATCCCATTAATAATGCGGATTGTTCACTTCCACCTAATGCATAAACATTACGTCCAAACTTCGAGTAATGAGCAACAAAAATAGCTGCAATTACAACAAGCATTGCGATTATGACACTAATGGAAATAAAATTCCCTCCACCAACCGGGATTCGAGTACTGGCCATAAAACTGAAGAATTCATGGTTAATCGTAATAGATTCGACACTAATGAGATAACATAGCCCTCTTGCTAGAAACATTCCTGCCAGTGTAACGATAAATGGCTGTAAATGAAAGTAATGAATAAGGCACCCCATACAAAAACCAAGTAATGTACCAACTAATAAACTGACGGGAATAACAAGAACTGGTGAAAGGTGGGCGTTCATTGTCAGACTTGCTGCAACCATACTTGTTAACGCAATAATTGAACCAACTGAAAGATCAATTCCCCCTGATAGAATCACGAATGTCATTCCAACGGCAACAACAATTAAGAATGCGTTATCAATAAACAAATTCAGAAAAACTTGTGTTGAAAAAAAACCATTATATCTGAGTGAACCGAAAATGAACATCATAATAAATAATAGGATTGTTGCTGTTAAGGGGAGATGTTTAGAATCTATTTGCAACCTTCTAGTCACGATACCGACACTCCCTCACTTTTTTCTCTTGTCTTTTTAACTGAAAAAACACCAAATACTTTTTTTCTAAATTCAGGAGATTGCAGTAAACAAACAATTAGTACAACAATTGCTTTTACAACAAGGTTTATTTCAGGTGCAATTCCAATAGAGTAAATTGTTGTCGTTAAACTCTGAATGATAAGCGCTCCTATAACTGTTCCCATCAAATAAAATCTTCCACCATTCAGTGATGTACCTCCTATTACTACTGCTAAAATAGCATCAAGCTCATACCATAATCCGGCATTATTACCATCTGCACTCGCTACATTTGAGCTAAGGATGAGACCACCAATTCCTGCACATAATCCAGAAAATACATAAACCATTAATAAAATATTTTTTGAATTTATACCTGATAGTCTACTAGCTTCAGGATTTGTACCAACAGATTCTATAAATAATCCTAAAGCGGTTTTTCTTGTTAAAAGGGAAGCGATGATCAATACAGCTGCCACGATAAAAATTGAAAAGGGTAGCATGAGCAAATAGCCGCCGCCGATGAAGGTGTATGGATCATAGTATACTGTCATGATTTGACCATCTGTGATTAATTGTGCAATACCACGACCAGCCACCATCAGAATCAATGTAGCAACGATTGGTTGAACACCGATTCTAGAAACAAGTACACCATTCCATAATCCAGTTAAAACAGAGATAGCGATGACTAAACCAATTGCAGTAAATAGAGGGATTAAACTATCTCCATTGGCACCACTTACGGCCATAGCACCAACTGCACCCGCCATTGCAATAACTGAACCAACCCCTAAATCAACTCCTTTTGTTGCAATGACTAATGTCATCCCAATAGAAACTAATAACAGTGGAGCTCCTCTATTAAGAATGTCTATTAAACTACCAGTTAAATAGCCGTTCCTCACTTCAATCGAAAAGAAGCTTTTATCAAAGAAAAGATTGATGGTTAAGATGATGATTAAAACGACGATTGGCCAAAATAATTTTGATTTCATCATGTCACGCCTCCAGCCATTGCCCTCATAATATCCTTTTGTGTAATTTGCTGATTATTTTCAATCTCTGAAACCTTCTTATGATCTCGTAGAACAGCAATTTTACGACAAGTTCGTAAAACTTCTTCTATTTCGGATGAAATAAATAAAATCGACATCCCATCTTTACTTAATGAAAGCATAAGTTTTTGAATTTCTGCTTTTGCACCAACATCAATCCCTCTTGTCGGCTCATCTAAAATTAATAGATTAGGATTTGTAATCAGCCATCTAGCAAGCAAGACTTTTTGTTGATTTCCACCGCTTAAATTTTTAATTAATTGCTCAGGATTTGGTGGATTTATGTTTAATAGTTTGATATATTCATCTGCAATTTCAATTTGTCTTTTCTTTGGAATATACCTAAACCATCCTCGTATCCCTTGCATAGCTAAAATCATATTCTCTCTGATTGTGAGGTCTGCAATAATTCCCTCTGTTTTTCGATTTTCAGAGCAAAAAGCAATTCCCTTCGAAATAGCTTGTTTTGGGCCAGTAAGATTCGTTTTGCTTCCATTTATCTTAATTTCACCTGTATCTGCTTTATCTGCTCCAAATATTAATCTTGCTAGTTCTGTTCTACCTGAACCAAGAAGTCCAGCAAGCCCAACAATTTCACCTTCATGGATTTCGATATCAAATGGAGCAATTTTACCTTTTTTCGAAACATCCTTTCCTTCCAAAAAGAGCTTTTTCTTTTCATTTGAATGAAGGTTAGTTGCCTTATCAGAACTCTTAAGCTCATTTAAATCTTTTCCAATCATTTTAGAAACTAAATCAAGTCTCTCAATTTCATTAGTCATATATTCACCAATCCATTGTCCATTCCGTAAAACCGTTAACCGATCTGTTATTTCATAGATTTGGTCAAGGAAGTGACTGACAAACACAATGGCTAGACCTTCTTGTTTTAATTTGCGAATCACATTGAATAATTGATCCACCTCATTTTGATCAAGACTTGATGTAGGTTCATCTAAGATCAACACTTTTGCAGAGACTAAAAGAGATCGTGCAATCGCTATCATTTGTTGGATGGCAACTGAATAGGAAGATAGTAGCTTGGTTACATCAATATCTAGGTTTAATCTTGTTTTCAATAACTCATTTGTCTGTCTGGTCATTTCCTTCCAATCAAGCCGGCCTCTTTTCATTATTTCCCGACCAATAAAGATATTTTCTACAACAGATAAATTTGTACATAAATTCACTTCTTGGTAAACCGTACTGATACCCAAGTTTTGTGCTTCAAGTGGATTTAATACCTTGATGGACTTTCCCTCTAGAGTAATCGTGCCTTTATCAAAGGTATGCACGCCTGTTAAAACCTTAATTAATGTCGATTTCCCTGCACCATTCTCGCCCATAAGAGCATGAACTTCACCTGGATAAAGCTTTAACTGAACATTTGATAAAGCTTTTACTCCTGGGAACTCCTTTGTTATTCCTTCCATTATAAGGACTGGAGTCTGTGTCACGCATTTCCCTCCCAACACCGACTATTTTAATAGCCACTAGACAGTAAATACCCAGGTAAACGACTAATCTAGTGGCTAATTGTCTATTCATTCTCTTAATTAATACTCACGAGTTGGTAATAACTCTTCTGCTTGATCCATTGTATACATGCTTTCTTCAACAGCTACACGCTTCTCAATCTGTTCTCCAGCAAGATGCGCCTCAATCAAATCAACCATTTGTGGACCAAACATTGGATTACATTCAATTGTGACATTCATTTTGCCTGCTGCCATCGCTTCAAATGCTCCTCTTACTGCATCCACGCCAATGATTTTAATATCTTCACCTGGCGTTAAGCCATACTCTTCAATTGCTTGAATCGCACCGATGGCCATATCATCATTATGAGCATATAAAACATCGATGTTTTCTCCATCAGATTTTAAGAATGCTTCCATAACTTCTTTTCCTTTGGCACGTGTGAAGTCACCTGTTTGAGATTTGATGATTTTTAGATTGGGATGATCTTTAATCACTTCTTCAAATCCTTCTTTACGGTCGATCGCTGGAGCGGAACCTACTGTACCTTGAAGCTCAACAATATTCACATCACCGTCCATATCCTTTGTTTCTTCTACTAACCAGTTTGCAGCTTTTCTTCCTTCTTCAACAAAATCAGATCCTAAGAATGTTACCCATAGTGAATCATCTTCAATATCTACAGCACGGTCAGAAAGAAATACTGGAATCCCTGCGTCTTTTGCTTCCTGTAAAACTGTTTCAAATCCTGTTTCAACAACTGGTGAAAAAACAATGGCATCTACTTTTTGTGCAATAAATGAACGGATCGCTTTAATTTGATTTTCTTGTTTTTGCTGAGCATCTGAAAACTTTATCTCATGACCTGCTGCTTTTATGGCATCCTGCATCGATTTTGTATTTGCCGTTCTCCACTCACTCTCAGCCCCTACTTGCGAAAAACCGATAACTAACTTGTCACTAGATTCGGAACTTCCTGAACCTGAACTAGAATTCTCAGATTGTCCTCCGGTACCTGATGAGCTACAAGCCGATAAGAGAAGCATGAATGCCATCACTAAAAATAAAATACCTTTTCCTTTCCATCGTCTGAACATAACCTTATCCTCCTTAATCCTATCCTTTCAAAAATAGTAAGCACTTTTGAATTGGTATAACCTGATTATAAAGCGTTTACACACATAAGGTGAATGGAATAACTTTCGAAAAAATTGTAATTTCATTTTGTTTTAATAAATAGTTATTCAGATAAAACTTCAATTTCTTTTAAAAAATTGCATAATTTTTTAAAACATCCATTAAGCCATTATTTATAGGGGAAATAAAAAAGAAGGCATATATTCATTCAATGAAATATACCTTCCTTTATCTAGTTATCTTTTAAGTTTAGTAGCTAAAGAGTTTAAAAGTTGACTCTTTTGTTCATCAACGGATTTCCCACTTTGTGCATGAAGCTGATTTATATAAGCATTTAGCTGTCCATTTAACGCATGGTTATTCCCCTTAGCAGCTGATGCTTTTGCTGCTTGTAGCTTTTTCGTTAGTGAGTCTGCTATTCCTGGTTTTGTTATAAAAGATTCGGTCAATTGACTTAAACTATCAAAGTCTACTGTTACTGTAAACTGGATCTCTACTTCTGTTTTATTTCCAGCTTGATCTGTAGCTGAGGCTGTGACCTTATTTACTCCTACTTCGAAAATGTATGCTGGTCCTTCAACAGTTGGACATTCTTTAGAAGCTACTCCTGACAACTCATCGACTACTTTGCAGATCATGTTAATAGATGAATCGATCGAATAGGAATCTTTGTGACCTGTAAATTCAATTATTGGAGCAATAGTATCAAGGATAATTTTTTGTTGATACGTTTCACTTACATTGCCAGCTTGATCTTTGAATTCTACAAATATAGTTTTCTCACCATCATTTGATGGTATCGTAAGTTCCTTTGCTGTTTGATAGGATTCCCATTCTGTCCATTCTTTTCTATCAGTAGAGAAACGAACTTGATCAACACCGCTACTGTCATCAGTAGCTTCAAGAGATAAAGTAACAGTTGGTACATTTGTGAACTCTGCACCAGAATTAATGCTGAAATCACCTACCGGCCCTTCTGTATCTTTTTGTGCTGGTTCTTCCACAATGATGGTAGCAGTCACCTGCTTATTCTCAGGAAGAATCTCCCTCTCTAAAGTCATGTCTAATACAGGCGTCCCATCAGCTGCCCAATGCACTCTTCTCATGGACACATTTCGTTGTCCGCCTCCTTGTGGCATCGTATGATAAACGTTAACTAAATTCCCATCTTCATCTAGAACATACGAATTATGACCTGGGCCATATTCACCTGGAACAGATTCAGAATTGAGTAATGGATAATTCGTTTTCTTCCATGATAATGGATCTAATAAATCACTATTTTCATTTGCTGTTAATAAACCAATCGAATAGGTCGTGTCTACTCCTGAACCTGAGTATGTGAGATAAATGTTATCTCCATGCTTTAGGATAAAGGATCCTTCTACTACTTCTGTTGTCAAACGCTCCCAACCATAATTTGGTTTGTTTATCACAACAGGATCTGTCGTTAACTTCCATGGTTCTTTAGGATTAACCTTTGCAATTAAGAGCGTAGAAATTTCATCCCGAGTACCTGCTGGACCTCCATAATTGTAAACAACATAATGTTCGTTTTTGTGCTCAAAATATGTCATATCATAAGTCAGACCTGATGTAGCAAGGAATTCGCCATCATTATTAATGACTCTTTTTGGCGTTTCCCAATCTGTAGGAGAAAGCGGATTTCCACCATCTTTTAACTTCATCACATAAGATTGAACGGTATACCAATGCGGACTACCACCAGCAAAGAAAACATATAAATCATTATTAATGATATGGAATTCAGGTGCCCATAGAGAACCAGACAATTCACCTAATGGATTACGGTTGAATATACGATTTACTGGTGCATCCTTTAAGCCTAATAATGTATCTGCTTCACGAACATCTAAATAATTAAATCCACTTTCACTAGTAGCAATTAAATAATATTTACCGTTATATTTAATCACATTTGGATCTGCATAGCCTTTGATCATTTCTTTCGGATAATCAGTTTGTTTTACCGTTCCTCTAACGGTATACGTTCCTGATTCCTTAAGATTGATTTGATTGAACTCATCCTCATTCCAATTCACAACTTTTTCTGCTGTTGATCCATCAGTATAAGAAGCTGTGACTTTCATTTTTTTGAAGTCATCAAATGTAAATCCTTGATTGCTGTCAACGGTCACCTCAATGTTTTCAACACTTGTATTCGTTACCTTTGCTAGCTTATTCGTCATGACTTTAGCTTCAGCCTTTGTAACTGCAATGCGGTTACTAGGAATAGCGTTAGCAATAGTTGTCACAACCTCTTTTCCTTTAAGCTTAGCTCCTTCTTTTGGTTCACTTATCGTGCTAAAATCTTGTGTTGTATTATAGAAGCTCTTTCCAGTTGAAGTTTTCCATTCAATTCGATATTCATCTGTAGAAGAGTCATATTCAGCCATTGGCTTAACAACTGTTTCATTTGTGTTTAATGATACTAAGCCCACTTCTTCATATTTAATAAAATCTTTAGTCTTAACTAATAAAATGGATGACTTTTCCGCTTGGCTTTGTGAACCACCATTGGTTGATCTAGTTGCAACTAATCCAAAAGATCCATCCTTCATTCTAAAAATATAGGGATTGACTAATTTTTTTGTTAAACCTTCTTTTTTGTCCCCTGCCTGAAAATCAGCGTCTGCAAATAAAACGCCGGTATTGTTATTTAAAGCCGTATAAGTTTTACCGTCTTCACTATATCCCAAATGCAAAGCATCTGTTACAACACTACCGCCAGAACGATGATAGCTTAGGATATAGGGTGCAGAAGCTTCAATTACTTTTACGGAAAATTCTTTCGTTGTTTGTTGCTCTTTATAAGAAATCGTTGCGGTTAAAGAGACTGTCTTCATCCCTTCTTTTGGTGAGTGAATCGCCCCATCATTGTCAATCAGCGACGTATCACTACTTTCCCATGAAATCGAAGCAACACCACTAGTTGAAGGTAATTCATCGTTCTCAGTAAGTACGTACGGGATGTATAAATTATTTGCAATTGTTTCAGTGGCATTACCAAGAGAAACAAGTGTTACAGTAAATTCTTTTTCAGCTTTGGAGCCTTTTAGTTCAAGTGTTGCGGTTAACGTTGCCGTCTGTTCTTCATCGCTTAATGTAATTACTCCATTATTTGAAACGACCTCTTCATTAGAAGATTTCCATGAGATCGTTGAACCATTACTTCCTTTTGTAGGTAAG
>DASQMK010000412.1:0-6143 GCA_035645575.1 Metabacillus sp. | reverse complement strand
AAACCTCAACTCTGGGTCAATCCCTACCGTTGGTTCATCTAAGATGAGTATTTGGGGATTTTGAATTAAAGCAATAGCAAGAGATAAGCGTCGTTTCATTCCACCTGAATATGCCGAAACTTTTTTGGAAAGATGTTCTGTGAGGTTAACTAAATTAGCAGTGTAAGTAATGCGATCCTTAATTTCAGCTTTATTTAACTTATAAAGGGAGGCAAAAAATGAGAGATTTTCTTTACCTGTCAATTCTGCATAGAGTGCATCTGATTGAGCCATATATCCAATTTCTTGCAGCATCCTTAAATTAGGTACTCTCTCATTGAGGACATGTATGGCCCCATGATCTGGTTTATCCATCCCTACAATCATTTTTACTAAAGTTGTTTTTCCTGCACCTGAAGGACCAATAAAGCCATAGATGGATCCTTCTGTAATACTTAAATAAATGTCATTTAGTACGACCTTATTTCCATAACGTTTACTTATCTTCTGAATTGAGATAGTTTCTTTCATGTTAGCCTCCCATAAATAAAATAAGTGAGTAATCACTCACTTATTTTATAACATCATCTAATCTGTCCTGTCAATATAAAAAGTGAGTGTTTACTCACTATCTGTTCACACCCAATACAACTGATAACCCATATAAAGAGCCATCCCCCATACAATAAGGGCGGAAACTTGGTTCATCCGTTTTAAAAACTTCCCACTTTGATCGAATTGACCAATCCTCCTTCCTATGATCGCTAAAGAAAAGAACCAAATCCAAGATACAGCTATACATGCTATACAAAATATCCATTTCTCGTACCCTGTATAGGCTAATGAGCTAGTCCCAATAACGCCAATCGTATCCATAATAGCGTGAGGGTTAAATAATGAAACAGAAGCCGCAAATGTCACCTGACGCCGTGCCAAAAAACGGTCTTGCTTTTGATCAACACCCGGTTCAGGGTTATTTCTCCACAACATCCAACCCATATATGCCAAGAAAAAGAATCCTATTATTAATAGCAAGAATCTTAACCATTCAAAGCTAAAGACAATAATAGAAACCCCAGCGACAGCCAAATAAATCAGTAAAGTGTCACAGATTCCTGCTGTGATAACTGCAGGTAAAGCATAGGTGAATTTAGGATGGATTGCCCCTTGATTAAATACAAATAAATTTTGAACTCCTAAAGGCAGGATTAGTCCAAATGCCAATATTATTCCATGAATTAATGCCTCCACAGTAATTCCTCCTTTATTCTCTATTAGAATAACGAAGGATGTGAAAATTGTCTCCAACCAATTGGATGGGATTTGATCCAACCATTTTGATATAATAAAAGAAAAAACGGAGTAGCCAATGCTTGATATAAAATGGAAACCACAAAAAACGTTATCAATTCCTTTGCATCAGCAAATCTCTAATTATATGAAAAACAAAATCATGATCGGTGAGTGGACAATAGGTACTAAACTACCTCCACAACGACATTTAGCAGAGCTCTTTCAAGTAAATCGCAGTACAATTGTCACAGCGCTAGACGAACTAGCTGCCGATGGTCTAATAGAATCCAAGGTTGGAAGCGGGACAAAGGTAATCAATAATACATGGGGCCTCCTTACTTCAACTCCTCCTCCAGATTGGATAAACTATGTTAAATCCGGTATTCACAAGCCCAATATTTCCATCATTCAACAAATTAATCAGGCAGAAGCAGAACCTGGCTTTATTAGGCTTGGTACCGGTGAGCTTTCACCAGAACTACTACCAAACGAAAAAATGGCTGAGATTCTACAATTTGATCATACTCGTCCTTTATCACTTGGCTATGCGGAGCCTAAAGGAAGTCTATCATTACGTAAAAGTGTTAGTGCATATTTAAAAGAAAAAGGGATTGCAGCCTCACCAGAATCAATTTTAATCGTTTCTGGAGGACTTCAAGCCCTTCAATTAATCGCAATTGGGTTATTAGAAAGAGGATCCACTATTTTACATGAAACTCCTTCATATTTGAACTCAGTACATGTATTCCAATCAGCTGGAATGAATTTATTTGGGATTCCATTAGATGACGAAGGGATTCAATGCGATGCAATTGCCCGTATTAAACGGCAACATAAGGCCGCTTTACTGTATACGATCCCTACATTTCACAACCCAACTGGCACATTAATGTCTGAGAAAAGGCGCTTGGAACTAATGGGAGTATGTCAGAAGGAGTCTATTCCTATTATTGAGGATGATGTTTATGGTGATCTATGGCTTGAGGAATCTTCCCAAAAGCCATTAAAGGCAAATGATACAGAAGGAAATGTCTTGTATATAGGAAGCATGTCCAAATCATTGAGCCCTGGTTTAAGAATTGGCTGGATTGTCGGACCTGAGCCTGTCATGGAACGTTTGTCCGATATAAAGATGCAAACAGATTATGGCTCAAGCTCCGTGTCACAATTTGCTGTAGACAAATGGCTTTGCAGCGGCCTTTATAAGGAGTTCTTAAAAGATCTAAAAGTAGAATTAAGATTTAGGAGAGATTTCACCAATCAAATTTTGAAGAAACATTTTTCAGAAATTGCAACTTGGAGTATACCAAAGGGCGGTTTTTATATCTGGCTTCGATTACAACCGAAAGTTTCCACTCGAAAACTATTCGATTTAGCCCTCCAAGAAAAGATTTTAATTAATCCTGGAAGTGTATATGACAAACATGATGATCAGCACCTTCGGATTTCCTATTCTTATGCATCACTTGAACAACTAGAAGAAGGGTTAATTCAATTAGCACAGCTGATTAAGCATTACTCTTTGAAAGGAACGACCCATTTTAGGATACCGTAATTAAAATATACGGTATCCTTTATATTCATCTAATATAAAGAAAACTTTCCGCGCGAGCCTAAAAAAGAGCAGACTAGTCCTCATCATCGTCTGGGTGTTGCCGTTTTACTCGTTGCACTTACGTCCAATTATTAACTATAGACGGGCTCTTTCCCACATAAACCAAGTGTCTGCGCTGTTGACGTATGAATTTCGTTCAGAAGATCTGGGTTTTCCATAAGGGACCTTCCGTATGAAGGAATCATTTCTTTAATTTTTGGTTCCCACTCATTCATATATTCAGGGAAGCATTTTGATATCACTTCAAGCATGACGTGAACGGCAGTCGAAGCACCTGGAGATGCACCAAGCAGCGCTGCAATTGAGCCATCAGCTGCACTAACAACTTCCGTACCAAATTGGAGTGTTCCTTTCCCGCCAGCTTCCGTATCTTTGATCACTTGCACACGTTGACCTGCTACAACTAAATCCCAATCCTCGCTTTTGGCATTCGGAATAAACTCACGCAACTCTTCCATGCGCTGTTCCTTTGATAGCATTACTTGCTGAATCAGATATTTTGTTAATGACATGTTCTTGGCACCTGCTGCCAGCATAGTTAATAGGTTATCCGGTTTGACAGAAGTGATTAGATCAAACATTGATCCATGTTTCAGGAATTTTGGTGTGAATCCTGCAAATGGTCCAAATAGCAAAGACTTTTTATTGTCAATGAATCGTGTATCAAGATGTGGAACAGACATTGGAGGAGCTCCAACCTTAGCTTTTCCATATACTTTTGCATGATGCTGTGCAACGACATCCGGATTATTGCACACCATAAATAGTCCGCTTACTGGAAATCCTCCAATATGCTTACCTTCCGGAATACCCGATTTTTGCAGTAAATGCAGGCTTCCTCCACCGCCACCAATAAAGACAAATTTTGCAGTATGGCGCTCAATAACACCGCTATCTAGATTCTGCACTTTTACTTCCCATAGACCGTCGCTTGTACGTTTTATATCTTGAACACTATGTCTATAGTTTGTCTCAACATGTTTTCTCTCTAAATGGTCAAATAACATCCGTGTTAAAGCACCAAAGTTAACATCAGTTCCAGAGTCAATTTTGGTTGCCGCTATAGGTTCATTTGTTTTGCGTTCTTGCATAATAAGCGGAATCCATTCCATCAACTTTCCAGGATCATCGGAAAATTCCATCCCCTGAAATAGCGGGTTGTTTGATAGCGCTTCAAATCGTTTTTTCAAAAATGTTACATTTTCTTCCCCTTGAACTAAACTCATATGAGGCAATGGCATGATAAAATCCTGTGGATTTTGGATCAGCTTGCTTTTGACAAGATATGACCAAAACTGCATTGAAACCTGAAACTGTTCATTAATATTTATTGCTTTCGTTATGTCTACAGATCCATCAGGTTTTTCCACGGTGTAATTAAGCTCGCAAAGTGCTGCATGCCCTGTTCCCGCATTATTCCATTCGTTTGAGCTTTCCTCTCCTGCTTTTGAAAGCTTCTCAAATACAGTTATTTCCCAGTCCGGTATTAATTCTTTCAGAAGTGTTCCCAAAGTCGCACTCATCATTCCGGCACCAATTAAGATAACATCTGTTTTTTTCTGTATGCTGCCCATTATAACCTTCCTTTTATCCCCTATATTTGTAAAGAAAACTCGCCGATTGACGAGCATGTAAAGGCGAAGACAGAGGCCAAGCTGCCCTTATACTTCATACTTAAAATTGGCCACTGCACCGAATAATCATCCACGCTGCCAATTTATACTTTCTTAACGTGCAAAAAAGAGTAGGAGCTCCTGCTTAAAAGTCACAAAAAGCAACGAACACCTAAGAACAACCTTTTCTGTCTTAACTATAACCATACCACTATTATACTATTATAAATATTTATAGATTAAAATTTCTACCGTTATCTGATAATTATAAACTATTTAAAGCTTGCAAAAAAGTGTGAAGTAATTCCATTAGGATTTAATCAATATATCAAGCCATATTTTTACCAAATTTACTTGCATATATTTTCCATATATCATATCATATATCTAAATGATATATGTCTTTTAGATAGGTGAGAGAATATTGAAAACTTATAACGATACAACGTATGCAATTTTAGGAATTTTAACAACCGATTGTAAATCCGGCTATTCCATTAAACAATTTATTGACCAAAGCCTAAACCATTTCTGGAAAATTAGTTATGGCCAAATTTACCCAACGTTAAAATTCATTGTCCAAGAGGAATTAGCTGAAGTCCATTCATCCTCTTCTGCAGGTAAGCCTGACCGAAATGAATACAAACTCACTTCAAAAGGAATAGACGTGTTAAAAAATTGGTTAAACCTACCGATTGATCAACTACCTGTTGAACGGAATGAAATTTTATTGAAATTGTTTTTTGGCCACTATCAATCACTCGCTCAAACAATCTCACTTCTACAAAATTACAAACAAAGGCTAGAAAGCCGGTACCAAACGTATGAATAGATCGAGTTAGCGATTCAACAGCATCAAAGTCATGATGAAAATTCAATGTATTGGATTTTTACTTTAGATTATGGAAAAAGGGTAACGAAGGCTGCAATCGAATGGTGTGAAAGTACTCTACATAAGTATGAAACTATTAGGGAGGATTAAGAATGACCAAACACCTTTTTACTGGACGTTACACAACGGAAAATGAAGATGATATCGTTGTTTTTATCATTGGAATGAGGGTGAATAAAGGGCTTGCAGTACACAAATGGTTACCAGTCTTTCAAGCTATGCCAGGAATGATTAGGGAGCTTTATACAAACAAAGAAGAGCTCGGTTTTTTATCAATGGAAAGCTATTTTGGTTTAAGAACGACTGCCATGATTCAATATTGGCGCTCAATCGATGATCTGCTTGCATATGCAAAATTTGAAAAACATATGAATGCATGGAAAAATTTCTATAAGAAGATTGGCAACAATCCTACGGTTGGCATTTATCACGAAACGTATCAAGTCAGAAAAGGAAATTATGAATCTTTTTTCGGAAATATGCCTCACTATGGCTTAGGTAAAGCTTTGGATCTTATTCCAATAGCACCTAAACAAGATACGGCACGGAAACGTCTTAATGTAGAATAGATAGGTGAATGTGAAAAAGCACCTTAAATAGGTTGCCAAGGTGCTTTTTTATTCCTCCCAGAAATGCATTTCATTACGCCCCTCGTTTTCCTATTGTACATAGCAAATTTTTTTCTAAAAGATTGTCACACCAGTATCCCATCAATCGTCTTGAGTTATGAAATGATACTAGGAGGGATCTT
>DASQMK010000411.1:0-5189 GCA_035645575.1 Metabacillus sp. | reverse complement strand
ATAAATTTATTGTTAAGGAACCATCTACTGTAGATAAAATTGATTGGGGGACAGTAAACCAACCGATTTCCCAACAGCATTTTGATAATCTGTATACAAAGGTATTAGAATATCTAAAAGAAAAAGAAGAAATCTTCGTATTTAAGGGTTTTGCTGGAGCGGATCACAGCTCTCGTCTTCCAATTCAAGTAATAAATGAATTTGCATGGCATAACTTATTTGCCCATCAATTGTTTATTCGTCCGACAGAGATTGATTCTCAGAATCAAGAAGAACAATTTACAATCGTATCTGCTCCAACATTCAAAGCTAATCCGGATATTGACGGTACAAATTCTGAAACGTTTATCATTGTTTCTTTTGAAAAGCGTGTAATACTGATGGGGGGTACTGAGTATGCGGGTGAAATGAAGAAATCCATCTTTTCTATCATGAACTACTTGCTGCCAGAACATGACATTTTACCAATGCACTGTTCTGCAAACGTATCTGAAAAAGGCGATGTGGCATTGTTCTTCGGCTTATCTGGAACAGGAAAGACAACGCTATCTGCAGATCCAAACCGTAAGTTAATTGGTGATGATGAACATGGCTGGTCTGATAATGGTGTATTTAATATTGAAGGAGGTTGCTATGCAAAATGCGTGAACCTATCTAGGGAAAAGGAACCTCAAATTTTTGATGCCATTAAATTTGGTTCTGTATTGGAAAATGTTGTAACAGATGAGGATACTGGTCTTGCAGATTATAACGACATATCTCTAACAGAAAATGCTCGTGCAGCTTATCCAATAGACGCAATCGATAATATCATGCTTCCAAGTGTTGCTGGACACCCAGATACAATTGTGTTCTTAACAGCTGATGCATTCGGCGTATTACCTCCAATCAGCAAGCTATCTAAAGAACAAGCAATGTATCATTTCTTAAGCGGTTATACTAGTAAGCTAGCAGGAACAGAACGAGGGATTACATCTCCACAAGTAACGTTTTCTACTTGCTTCGGTTCACCTTTCTTACCGCTTGACGCATCTCGTTATGCAGAAATGCTTGGGGAAAAAATTGAAAAACACAATGCAAAAGTATTCCTGGTTAACACTGGATGGACTTGCGGAGAATATGGTGTAGGTCAACGTATGAATCTTTCCTACACTCGCGCAATGGTGAAAGCAGCACTTAACGGTGAATTAGATCACGTGGAAACAAAAAAGGATGATATCTTCGGTCTGGAGATTCCACTTCATGTTCCAGGAGTACCTGATGATGTATTAATTCCAGAAAGAACCTGGAGTGATAAGGATGCTTATAAAGCAAAAGCCTTAGACCTTGCTAGCAAGTTCAATGAAAACTTCGAAAAGTTCACAAGCGTATCTGAAGATATTGTGAAGCTGGGCGGACCCCGGGTATAACGAAAAATAATGTCTTGTGTAAATATAATTTATCATGCCATTGCCTCATATGAGTTTCGTTCATGGAGAACAAAATGTGTCGTTTTTAAAGAAGCGATTTGAAGCGCTAACAAAGAATCCGCTATTTCATGGGATGGAATTTTCTGATGATCCTAAAAAGTTAAAGGATTGGATTCCTCTTATTATGCATGGTCGGACAACGAATGAGCCTATAGCTGCAACAAAGATTGGCTCTGGGACTGATATAAATTTTGGAGCTTTAACGCGGATGTTATTTAAACACTTAGAAAGTAAAAATGTCGAAGTAAACTACAATTACCACGTTGAAAACATGAATCGAACCAGAAACAAAATGTGGGAATTGAAGATTCGGAATCTCCAGACTGGTTCTGTTGAAAGCCATACTGCAACGTTTGTCTTTGTAGGAGGCGGTGGAGGAAGCCTTCATTCTAAGTTGTGTCCATGAAACTATACTAGCATCACTTGTCCTTTTAGATATTTATATGCCAGGTGAAAATGGTTTAACTTTATTAAGTAAAATTAGAAGAGAAAAAAATGAATTAGATGTCATTTTAATTACTGCTGCTACTGACGTAGATAAAATTCAAACGGCATTAAGGTATGGGGCTGTCGATTATTTAATTAAACCATTTGAATTTGAAAGATTTCAACAAGCACTTACATCTTACAGAGGAAAATACCTCTATTTAAATCAACAAACTGAGATAAACCAGAAAGATCTAGATAAGCTTTTATTGGTAAAAAAGGATGAATTTAAAGAGTCTGAACTATTAAAGCCTTTGCCGAAAGGACTATCTAAAAAGACTTTAAATATCATTTTTGACGCTATTAAAGAGCAAGGGAATACGCCATTTACGGCAGATGAAATGGCAGAAATGACAGATATTTCAAGAGTTTCAATTCGAAAGTATTTAAAGTTTTTAAACGAGATTCATGTTATTGATGAAACATTAAGCTATGGTATAGGCAGACCTGTTTATTCTTATATGTTTAATGGAACGAATCAATCTTTATTGGAACAATATGAGTAAATTATAGAAGCAGTATAAGCTACTCTTAATGTGTAGTCAAAGTAAAATTGCTAGCCCTTCGTGACAAGACAGTTACAAGGAGTGTGAATTTCACCGCTTATTTTATTAAGGGATAGAGATGTCATCAGGTGAAGCACAGTAAATGCGATCGATCAATCGAGGTGTCTCTCTTATAGGGAGGGATCCTTTTTTTAATGGTACTAATAAGCCAAAGGAATTGTCTAAAGAACACTATCCATGCTTAAAGAAGCATTAGACGGAAATATACATCCTAAAGCACTCATCCACTCAGGTCAAGGGGCTCTATTCAAATACTGAGTACCAGAAACGAACAAAAGAAATTGGGTTATTCCCACCCATGTCAGGCAAGGAAACTGTCTAGATAATGCACCTATGGAGTCTATTTCGGGCATCTAAAATATGAAGTTACAAGGAAGCACGTATTTTAATAAATTAAAGCACATGATTGATATGTATATAGAGTACTATAACACCAGAAAAAAGATGAATCGGAGGCTTACCGAAGTCATCTAATCGTTGCATAGTAGTATCTTCTTTTATTTAACTGTCTACTTTATAGGGTTCAGTTCAAATAGCTATTTATAATGATCTTATTAAGAGTTTCTATAACTAGTAGGTGTCACACCTTCTATCTTTTTAAATACACGGGTAAAGTATGCTGCATCATCAAAGCCAACATAACCTGCTACCCACTCAATGGAGGTACGCTCTTTTTTCAATAGGAGCTTTGCTTCTTCTATTCTTTGTTTATGAAGGTAATCTGTTAGAGTCATACCAGTTTCTTTTTTAAACTGTCTCGATAAATGTGCTGGATGCACAAGACAATGTTGAGCCAGTTTGTTTAAATTTAACGGTTTGCTGAAATGCACACAAATAAAGTCTAGTGCTTTTTGTACTAGTAGTGAATAACTAGAATGAGCGCGTTTACGCACTAAATCACAATATTCTTCAGCCATTACTGTTTCTAACTTATTGAGCGCATTGATGCTTTCCGCTCGCTCGATATGAATTGAGAATTTCTCTGAAATGTGATGAAGGAAGAATGGAGGAACTTCCCCATTTCTTGCTGCAGTTCGGTAGAGCGTGTTTAATACAATTAACATATTTTTCATTGCTCGAATTGGCTTATTTGGAAAGCGATCGGAAAAATTAAATAAATTAAATCTTTTTGCTAAAATCTCCTGTAACTTTAATTTATCTCCTTTTTCAACAGCATGAAGCATTTCTTTTTCTACTTCGTATCTTAAATTTATTAATTCTGTATACTTTTCGTCGGGATGCTTCAGCATTTTATATAAGGAAGTTTCCTCCAGATGTTCTGATGGAATCTCATCTTGTTGGATAATGGAAAGAGGAACAGCTTGAATAGAACTAAGCTTATTAAGAATGTTTGCTATACTTTGGATCTTAGAACTGCTGAGCAGTTTTAAAGACTGAAAAAATTCCTCTAACACAATCTTTTTCCTTTTATCAATACTAAATGCTTCAAATAGTTTATTGATATCAGGTGCCTGTTTTAAAAAAGGTCCGTGAATGATCATTTTCATTTCTTCTCCATCTATTTCAACTAAGCTCGCTAAATAGGAAAGTTCCCATTCATTTGTAAACATACAGCATTTATTATCATACTTCTGTATCTGTTGAAGCATAAATATGAAATCTTCCTGCTCCCTTTCAGCTAAAAAATCAGGCAAGCTATCCCGTTCATGTGCAAAAATAATCGAACCGTTCTTGTCCAATAGGATGGTATTAATATCCGTCAGATGAAAGATTGTCATACTTGCAGATGCGGTTTGAAGAGACTGATCTGTCATTTCATTATACCTCCACATGTTAAATTAGTATCAAAAATGCAATCATCGTCCTTTTTTATTAAAGCAATATAAGTATAATCATAAATGTAAACACTTACAAGATATAAAAGGGAGTGCTAAATATGTTATATCCAATTCATACTGATTCTCGTTCAATCATTGATTTAAACGGAATTTGGAATTTTAAACTTGATAAAGGAGATGGTTTCACAGATAAGTGGTACGAAGAAAAACTTACTAAAACGATAAGTATGGCAGTACCGGCTTCCTATAATGACGTAGGGGTCAATGCCGATATTCGCAATCATGTTGGATGGGTATGGTATGAAAGAGAGTTTACAGTACCAAATATCCTATTTTCACAGCGCATTGTACTGCGATTTGGTTCGGCAACACATGTAGCGAAAGTTTTTGTAAACGGTAAACTTGCTGTCGAACATAAAGGCGGCTTTACACCATTTGAAGCGGAAATTAACGATTTCTTACTATCCGGAAAAAACCGTCTAACAGTTGCGGTAAATAATATAGTGGATGAAACAACATTGCCTGTAGGAATTTATACAGAAAAGGAAGTTCTTAGTCTTGGCAAGGTTGTTCGCAACAGCCCAAACTTCGACTTTTTTAACTATGCTGGTATTCATCGACCAGTTAAAATTTATACAACACCAAAAACGTACGTGCAGGATGTAACGATTGTAACAGATATTGAAGGGGTGACAGGTGTAGTTGATTATAAGGTTGACATTGCTGGTGAGGCAAAGGTAAAAGCAACTATACTTGATCAATCAGGTGCTGTCACAGCTGAATTAGACGGACTGCAGGGAAAAATGAATATTCAAAATGTAAAGCTATGGGAGCCGCTCAATGCATATTTATATACGTTAAAAGTCGAG
>DASQMK010000410.1:0-3037 GCA_035645575.1 Metabacillus sp. | reverse complement strand
AATGAAGATGATCAATGATTTTTTTCAAAGTCGACCTAAGCGAACACTGTTGGATTCTATAGATCAAGTGTTTGAGAAATCAACTTCTGTGGCCGGGTTTTCATTAGAGGTAAAAGAAACAGCCGATCACTTTATCATTGTTGCTGAACTTCCTGGTGTCTCGAAAGAGGATATTAATGTAGAGCTACGTGGTGATGAAGTGTTGATTTCAGTGAAGGAGCAGCAAAATCAATGTAGGAAAATTGGGGGTATCCGCAGTGTAGGTTTGCCACATTACGTAGTAAGGAGTAATATGAAGGCTACTTATCATCATGGATTATTAGAAGTTCGATTAGAAAAGAAAAAACCAAAAAGGATTGAGATTGAATAGAGACCGCCTTTTGTAAAGGTGGTTTTTGTATAGAAGAAAGTAAAAGCTTGTAATTAATTTTAGTGTCTAGCTCCGAGGTACAGGAAGTGCAAGTGCAGTCAATGCGAAAGGACGTCGCGTATTTGACTGTCAGCGCCTAGCCCCTCGACGTCATAAGTCAATTTGGGATTGAAGGCAAAGAACACCTTCTATTCCAAATCGTCTTATTCTGGTTGGGGCTCAAGGCGCTTGCACATTTCTATTGTTGATTAAACATATAGTATTTTGGTATCATCAGAGTATTGTGATTGTACGATTTTGTGGAGGTGAGTGTTAGATGTCTAGAATTTCAATTGATCAAGTAAAGCATGTGGCGAACTTAGCTCGTTTGGCTATTTCGGAGGAAGATGCTGAGCTTTTTACAAAACAATTAGATGCGATTATTACGTTTGCAGAGCAATTAAATGAAGTCGATACTGAAAATGTAAAACCTACATCTCATGTGTTAGATATGAAAAATGTGATGAGAGAAGATGTTCCGAAAAAAGGATTAGACAATGAAGAGGTTGTCAAAAATGCACCAGATCATGCTGATGGTTATATTCGTGTACCATCTATTTTAGAATAAAGGAGGGACAAGCATGGCATTATTTGATCGCAAAATATCAGAATTAAAAGAACTTTTACATAAGAAGGAAATCACAGTTTCTGATTTAGTAGATGAATCATATAAACGCATCCACGCAGTTGATGAACAAGTTGGAGCGTTTCTTACATTAAATGAAGAAAATGCGCGTACATATGCGAAAGAATTAGATGAAGCGCTAGGTAGTCGTGATGAATTTGGATTATTATTCGGTATGCCAATCGGTGTCAAAGATAATATTGTCACCAAAGGCTTACGTACTACTTGTGCAAGTAAGATTTTAGAAAACTTTGATCCTATCTATGATGCGACGGTTGTTAAACATCTTCAAAATGCTGAAGCTGTTACGATTGGAAAATTAAATATGGACGAGTTTGCGATGGGTTCATCCACTGAGAACTCCGGATTTAAACCAACTCGTAATCCATGGAATTTAGAGACTGTACCAGGTGGTTCAAGTGGTGGATCTGCTGCGGCTGTAGCTGCTGGTGAAGTTCCTTTTTCACTTGGATCAGATACTGGAGGATCCATCCGTCAGCCAGCTTCCTTCTGTGGTGTTGTTGGGTTAAAGCCTACATATGGTCGTGTTTCACGTTTTGGATTAGTTGCATTTGCATCTTCTTTAGACCAAATTGGACCAATTACACGTACAGTTGAAGATAATGCATTTCTTTTACAAGCTATTTCCGGTGTGGATGAAATGGATTCAACGTCCGCAAATGTTGAAGTGCCAGATTTCCTTTCTTCATTAACTGGTGATGTGAAAGGCTTAAAAATTGCTGTACCAAAAGAATACCTTGGTGAAGGTGTAAAAGAAGAAGTGAAGCAGTCTGTTCTTGATGCAGTGAAAGTGTTAGAAGGGCTTGGAGCAACATGGGAAGAAGTATCATTGCCACACTCGAAATATGCTCTTGCAACTTACTATATCTTATCTTCTTCAGAAGCTTCTGCAAACCTAGCTCGTTTTGACGGAGTTCGTTATGGATATCGTTCTGATAATGCAGAAAACTTAATTGAGTTGTACAAGCAAAGCCGTGCTGAAGGCTTTGGTAATGAAGTGAAGCGCCGTATTATGCTTGGAACATATGCATTAAGCTCTGGTTACTATGATGCCTACTATAAAAAAGCACAAAAAGTACGTACATTAATTAAAAAAGACTTTGAAGACGTATTTGAAAAATATGATGTGATTATTGGACCAACAACGCCAACACCTGCTTTTAAAATCGGTGAAAATGTAAAAGATCCAATGACAATGTATGCAAACGATATTTTAACCATTCCAGTTAACCTTGCAGGTGTACCAGGAATTTCTGTACCTTGTGGCTTATCTAATGGATTACCACTGGGGTTACAAATTATCGGAAAGCATTTCGATGAAAGCACAATTTACCGCGTTGCTCATGCGTTTGAGCAAGCAACAGAACATCATAAAGCAAAACCTGAATTGTAAGGGGTGAAAAACAATGGAATATGAAACGGTCATTGGACTTGAGGTCCATGTTGAGCTGAAAACAGATTCGAAAATCTTTTCAAGTGCACCAAACCACTTTGGAGCTGAACCGAACACGAATACAACAGTGGTCGAGCTTGGCTATCCTGGTGTATTACCTGTACTAAATAAAAAAGTCGTTGATTTTGCGATGAAGGCATGTATGGCCTTGAACTGCGAAGTTGCAACTGAGACGAAATTTGATCGTAAAAACTACTTCTATCCTGATAATCCGAAAGCATACCAAATCTCACAATTTGATAAACCAATTGGGGAGAATGGTTGGATTGATATTGAAGTGAATGGTGAAACAAAGCGTATTGGCATCACACGTATTCATATGGAAGAGGATGCAGGGAAATTAATCCATTCAAATGACGGCTACTCATTAGTTGACTTAAATCGTCAAGGGACACCTCTTATTGAGATTGTGTCTGAGCCAGATATTCGTACACCAGAAGAAGCTTATGCTTATTTAGAAAAGCTTAAAGCGATTATTCAGTATACTGAGGTCTCTGACTGTAAAATGGAAGAAGGGTCACTGCGATGT